>JAFYIM010000302.1 GCA_017538635.1 bacterium | reverse complement strand
GCGGACCGGACCAGCTTGAGAAATTCGTCCTGAAGAAAGCCGGCGACGCTGTTAAAAAGGAAGAGCTGCTGGCGACCAGGACGGTCTTCTTCAACCTCATAACCAACAACGTCACGTCTCCGATTGACGGATCATTGGAATACATCTCGAAACTCTCCGGCAACATCGGCGTCCGGGGCGTTCCGAAACCCATTTCCTGCCACGCTTACATCTCCGGCGAGATCGTCGAGATCATGGAGGAGGAAGGCGTTGTTATTGAAACTTACGGCGCGCTGGTGCAGGGCATTTTCGGCGTGGGCGGAGAAAGACATGGCAAGCTTCTTTGGTTCGATAACGGAAGATCGATTTTGACAGCCGACATGCTGCCAAACGACCTGGAAGGCAAGATCATCATGTTCCCCGGCAAGATCGACGGCTCAGTCCTCTACGCCGCGGAGAAGAAAGGCTTATTGGGCATCGTGGGCGCCGGCATCGTCGATTCCGAGCTGATGGGCTTTCTGGGCTACGACATCGGCGTGGCGGTGACGGGCGAAGAAGAGATACCTTTCACGCTGGTCCTAACGGAAGGTTTCGGCGACCTTGTCATGCCGGAAAGAACAGCCAAGCTTTTGCGCTCCCTGGACGGCTACACCGCGGCCATCAACGGCGCGACGCAGATCAGGGCCGGCGTCATCCGCCCGGAGCTTATCGTTCCCGGCTACGAGACGAAAGAGGAACTGCACGTCAATTCTTCCGAGTTGAAGCCGGGCGTAAGGATAAGGCTTATCAGACGCCCGCACTTTGGGAAAATAGGGAAGGTGCATGAGCTCATCGAAAAGCCGGTCGAGATAGACACCGGTTCCAAGGTGCGCGTCCTGAGCGTTGACCTTGGCGACGGCAAAATAGTTACCGTTCCCAGGGCGAACGTCGAGATCTTGGACTGAGGATCGCGATTGTGGTAAAATATGTTGGAAATAAACAAAAATTAAGGATACAAATATGAATACTTCTCTTTTCGGCGGCAGGATCAAGCCGGAACTCGATCCTGAGTTTTCTCCGTCTTCGATCTTCGTCCGCAACTTCACCGAGGCCGCCAAGGCCGAGGGCGGAGTGCCGGTAACGATCGCCCTCGAGCAGGCCAACGGCTCCGTTTTCCACTACAGCACCGTCGTCTTCCCCGAGAGCAGCGCGTACGCCAAATTCAACCCCGCTTTCATAGAAAGGCTCTGCAAATTCCTCCTCTGGTCCAGGGGCGGATACCGTTTCACGATCTGCGGGCCGAAATATTTGGCTGACTATTTGAGAAAACATTACGCCGAGACGGAAGTCGGCAAATTCGACGCCGAGATAATGGGCGGCCGCATTTATGAGAAGCCCTTCGAAGTCGTGGACGTAATGAGCCTTGACAAGCTTCCCGCTCCCAAAGAGAGCACCGCTCCTCTGGGCCGTCACTTCAAAGGCTGCCGCATCGGTTTCGACCTGGGCGCCAGCGACCGCAAAGTCGCGGCTGTCATAGACGGCGAAGTGGTCTTCAGCGAAGAAGTGGTCTGGGATCCTGTCAAGCAGAGCGACCCCGAATGGCACCATTCCGAATTCATGGCGATGCTGAATTCCGCCAAGGCGAAACTCCCGAGAGTGGACGCCATCGGCGGCAGCGCCGCGGGTGTTTACGTTGACAACAGAGTGAAAGTCGCCTCGCTCTTCAGAGGCGTACTGGACGCCCCGGTGAAGGATCCTGTGAAAGTCGCGGCCGCGAAAGACGTATTCCTCAGACTTAAAGACGAATGGAAGGTTCCCTTCGAAGTCGTGAACGACGGCGAAGTGACGGCTCTGGCCGGCTCCATTTCCCTTAACGACGGCGCGGTCTTGGGCATCGCCCTCGGTTCCAGCGAGGCGGTCGGCTACGTCAACAGCCAGGGCAACATCACGACCTGGCTCAACGAGCTTGCCTTTGCTCCGGTGGACGTCAGGGAAGGCGCCCCCTGCGACGAGTGGTCCGGCGACGCCGGCTGCGGCGTGCAGTATTTCTCACAGCAGTGCGTCGGCCGTCTTCTGAAGCCCGCCGGCATCGAATGCGACGAAAGCCTTAAGCTTCCAGAAAAGCTCAAATACGTTCAGCAGCTGATGGCGGAAGGCGACAAGCGCGCCAGAAGCATCTACAACACTATCGGCGTCTTCATGGGCTACGGCGTGGCGCATTACGCTAATTTCTACGACATCCGCCACATCTTGAGCCTTGGCCGCGTGACGAGCGGCGAGGGCGGCGCCATCATTCTTGAGAAAGCCCAGGAAACTCTGAAGGCCGAGTTCCCCGAACTCGCCGAGAAGATCGCTTTCCATACTCCCAGCGAACGCGACAAACGCCACGGCCAGGCTATCGCCGCCGCCTCTTTGGCTGTCGTTCCCGGTCAGGAATAAAAT
>JAFYIM010000301.1 GCA_017538635.1 bacterium | reverse complement strand
TTGCCGGCCACTTTGCTTCCCTCATAACAGTCGAGGAAGCCTTTCAAGGGCGCCGTGCTGGTCTTGAAAGTTTTGCGGTCCGTTTCGGCCATGGTCATGATGTAATAGAAGGTCTTGTTGGTGAGCTTCGGATAGATCGCCACCGTGCGGTCTATTAGCGCCTTTAATTGGGCGCAGACCGAGAAGAAATAGACCGGGGAGGATAGAACGATAACGTCCGCTTTCAGCATCTTCGCGATGATTGTCTGGGCGTCGTCCTTTATGACGCATTTGCCGGTCTTCTGGCAGGCGTAGCAGCCCGTGCAATAGCCGATCTTAAGGTCGGCAATGCGGATCTTCTCGACTTTGTTTTTCGCTTCCAGGGCGCCTTCCATAAAAGCGTCGCAGAGGATGTCGGAATTCCCGTCCTTCCTGGGCGAGGAAGAAATGATAAGAACTTTTTTGCTCATAATATTATCTCCTGATTCAGCGAATGAAATGCATGGGCTGCCAGGGCTCGTCCTCGGAGCGGGGAACAGCATCTTCGCGTTTGAGGTTCTTGAGGAGCCAGGCCATGTTGCGTCCTAGGGTGCGCATGGTCTGCATTCCCTCGGTGTCCTTCCCGCTCTCCCCTTCCTCGCGCCCAAAGGCCACGTTCCAGTACTGGGAGCCGATAAGAGGGCAGCTCAGCATCTCGAAGGGCATGTTCATGCATTGGAAAGCCGCCGTGGAGCCTCCCCGGCGACAGATGGCTACGCTGGCGGCGGGTTTCGTCTTTACGTACGCAGCACCCGCGAAACAGACGCGCTGCCAGACGGCGAGGAATGCTCCGTTAGGCTGGCCGTAGTAAGTAGGAGATCCGATGACTATGCCGTCGGCATCCTTCAGTTTCTCGATGATGAAGTTGGCAACGTCGTCATCAAACACGCATTTGCCCAAATCTTTGGTCTTGCACTGATAGCAGGCGATGCAGCCTCTCACCGGTTTGTTGCCGATCCAGACTATTTCAGTCTCGAGCCCTTCTTTTTCAAGGCTTCCCGCCACTTCCTGCAAAGCCCGCATGGTGTTGCCGTTCTTCCTGGGGCTTCCGTTAACCAATAAAACTTTCATATTTACTCCTCGCAATATGTCTTTATTTAAAGTGAATCAACTTTTATTTCTGAAACGCACCAATTTTGGTGCGTTTCAGAAACAAAATCAGGATTGAGTCTCTTTGCTCAGTTTGAAACCGGTGCCGACGAACTGGGCGATCTCGCGGCCTGTGTCGTCCGTCACGTCGATATTGACCACGCAGGAAGTCCTGCCGTCCTTTTTGTAGCGGGCGGTCGCCGTAAGCTTCGTCCCCTTTGAGGCGGACAGATAGTTTATGCTGACCTGCTGGGCCACCGTCGCTCTTTGCTTGTCGTTTGTGAGCGCCGCGAAAGCGAAATCCGCAAGCGTAAATATCGCGCCGCCCATGACGCCGCCCAGGGCGTTTTTGTGCCGGTCAGTCAGAATAACGCTAGTGACAGCGTGTTCGCCGTCAAGCTCCTCTATTATCATGCCGTTTTCCGTGGCGAAGCGGTCGCCCTTGAAAAACTCTCGCGCTTCCTCGATATTTCTTTCCGTTTTCATACGTTCTCCTTATTTACGCTTCGTGATACAATTCTTCCATTTTAGACGCCAATAGCCCGCACTTCTTTGACGATGCGCCCAATAGCATAAAGCGGAAGGTCTATTAGAGTGTCTTGAATCATCCAAGGAGCCATTGACGTGCGCACGGCGCAAGACGGTGAGAACTGATTCATGAAGGTTCTGAGCGACTTAGCGCGAAGGTTGCGCTCCGCCTTCGCCTCAATCGGCACAATTGCACCGCTGATTTCCGCCAGAAAATCTACTTCAGCCTGCGAATCGGCTTTAGACCAGTAGAAAGGGCATATTCCCGCCGCCGCACGAAGTTCCTGCTGAACAAACTGTTCGGTCAGAGAACCCTTGAACTCAGTAAATATCCGATTTCCCTCTACAACGGTCTTTGCGTCAAGTCTCGACTGTGCGCCGAGGAGTCCAACATCTACGCCAAATAACTTGAAGATGTGTCCTGCATAAGCGTCAAGCGGCAAGTTAGGTTTGGTTACGTTCCACACCCTATAGGCAAGGCCAGCCGCCTCAAGCCACTCGAACGGATCTTTCAAATCGCGCGAACGCATCTTATTGCCCCCAACGCTTTCCACATTGGAGGCAACGAAACGCTTGTCCTCCTTCCCGAGCTGCGAAGGGAGTGACCTCCAGACGGCGCGAATGCGCGGCACCTGTGTTTTTGGCGCGTGTTTCGCAAAGTCGCGGTCGTAATCAGAGAGAATTTCCTGCTGCTCCTCACGCGCTGACGCAAACGAACGGCTTTTCGCAAACGCCGCCACCGCCGCAGGCATACCGCCAGTGAAAAGATAATCCTTGAGACGATGAATCAGTGTCTCATGAAACGTGCTGATGAAGCGCATATCCCCTGTCCGAAGCAAGTCCGCAAGCTTCTCATCGCCAGTCGCCTCAAGGAATTCGCCAAAACACATTGGATAAAGCGTCATGGAATTAGTCTTGCCGACAGGATACCCCGTCCCTTCAATCATGGACAATCCAATCAGAGAACCAGCCGACGCTACGAAATATTCTCCCGCATCCTCCTGCCAATATTTCAACGATCTGAGCGCAGATGGGCACAGCTGGATCTCATCAAGGATTATCAACGTATCCTTTGGCGTGATCTCAGTATTGCACAGTGCCTGAAGGCCTGAAAGAATGCCGCGTAGGTCAAAATCTCCTTCAAAAAGCGCCTTTGCGCTCTCGCTCTTATCGAAGTTGATATACGCCGTCTTGGCAAAATATGCCCGCCCAAATTCCTTGAGCAGCCACGTCTTTCCGACTTGCCTTGCTCCGCTTAGAACAAGAGGTTTGCGATTCGGTTTTTCACGCCAATTCTTTAGGTTTTCAATCGAATATCGCTTCATTGCCAACTTCCTTTCAAATGTTTTTGGCAATATTATGCCATAAATTATGGCTAAAATCAATGCGAACTTTCGCTAAAATTTGGCTTTTTTTACCGAGAACTTTTAAGTGCATATGGCTCTTTCTATGATTAACTTGATCGTTCCGACAGCAGTTAATCGTGTAACAAACGTTAGCACGCTTATTTATCTAAATTATGCCCAAGAATAAGTTTAATGCCTTCCGTAGCGAAACAGTCGCCTTTTTAAAACTCCCGCGCTTCCTCGATGTTTCTTTCCGTTGCCAT
>JAFYIM010000300.1 GCA_017538635.1 bacterium | reverse complement strand
AAAGACCTCAAAGCGTTCCTTGAGACCTTGCTGAAGGATAAGCTTAATTTCAAGCCGAGTTCCCCCTGCACGGTCGTTTCGCTCTTCGAGGAAGGCTGCCTCAAGAAGGGCTTGTCATACCTGGAAGGCGGGCCTATCTACAACGTCTATTCCCCGCACATAGGCGGCCTCGCCGATACGGTGAACTTCCTCTATGCTGTGAAAAAACTGGTCTTCGACGACGCTCTTGTAAGCTTCCGGGAACTGATCGGGATATTGGCCGCCAACTGGGAAGGCTATGATACTTTGCTCGCCTACGCCAAAACAAAATACGCCTACTACGGGAACGATCACGATGAGGTGGACGAGCTCTGTGCGCGCCTAATAAACGATTTTGCAGACGGCTGCGACGATCTGAACAACAGGTCCGGCTACATCTTCCCGGGCGGCGTCAGCACTTTCGGCCGGCAGCTGCAATGGTCGAAGCACCGCAAAGCCTGCGCACACGGGCGCAAGGCCGGGGAAGTCCTGGCCGCCAACGCCTCCCCCACTCCGGGAAGCGATCAAGTTGGCGCGACGGCCGTCATAAGATCCTACTGCAAATGCGATCTCAAGCGCCTGCCAACGGGCGCCGCGCTCGACATCAGGCTCCTGCCCTCTATCGTCAAAGGCGAGGAAGGGCTCAACGCCCTCGTTTCCCTTCTCAAAGGCTTCGTTTTGTTGGGCGGCTTCTTCATGCAGCCTGACATCGTGGACGCAGCCGTCCTGCACGAAGCGCAGCGCGATCCTAAGAACTATCAGAATCTCTCGGTGCGCGTCTCAGGCTGGAACGCTAGGTTCGTTACCCTGAATAAAGAATGGCAGGACATGATAATTGAACAGAATGAAAGCGGACGCTAAAGCAAAACTAGTTGTAAGCGAGATCCAGCGCTTCTGCATGCACGACGGCCCCGGCGTCAGAACCACGGTATTCCTGAAAGGCTGCCCGCTGCGCTGCAAGTGGTGCCACAATCCCGAAACGCAGAACGCGCGCCCAGAACTTCTCTACTACGCCAAGAAATGTATTGGATGCCTTGCCTGCCTTTCCTGCGAAAACGGCGCGCACTCCTTTTCTCAAGGCATTCATCACATCGACAAGAGCAAATGCACAGTCTGCTCCAAATGCGCCGAAAATTGCCCCGCCTCAGCCCTTGAGATCTGCGGGAAAACGATGACCGTCGAAGAGATCTTCGAAGCTGCCGCAAAAGACCTTGCCTTCTACGGGAAGGAGGGCGGCATAACGCTTTCCGGAGGCGAACCGCTCTTCCAGCCCGCTGCGCTTGAACTTCTAGCCTATTGCAAAGGGAAAGGGCTCGGTACGGCCGTTGACACCTGCGGATATTTCTCCGAAGAGCTTCTCGCGCCGGCCGTGGAAGCCACGGACGTTTTCCTCTGGGACATCAAGGATACCGACGACGCAAGGCATATTGAATATACCGGCGTTTCAAATAAACCGATACTTGAAAATCTTAAGAAGGCCGACAATCTCGGCGCTAAAATTAAACTGCGCTTCATCCTTGTGAACGGCGTGAACAGCGAATCTAGTCATTACGCCAAATGCGCCGAACTGAACCTTTCTCTTCACAACGCCCTTAAACCGGAAGTCATCCCCTACCACGCTTTCGCCGGCGTCAAATCCGAATTCCTCCTGGGGAAAAGCAACGCAAAGCCGGAGTGGATCCCGACTGAAGACCAGATCGCCGCATTCAGGGAATACCTGGGAATTTAATTCTTGGCGACGTCCTTGACGGCGGATCTGTAGAGGCGGGTCGTATATTCCGCTTCGTCCTTGTTTCCGAAAACGTCAACGACCGTAAGCGTGACCTTGAAAGCGTCGCTCTTCATGGCGGGCAGCTCAAGGGATCTGACCTCGGGCCTTGTTCCGGCTTTTTCGAAGACGACCTGGCCTTTGGTGTTGAAGGCCTTTACCCGATAAGCGAGCTGCGGAGTCGATTTCTCGTCGAAGCTCCAGGTGAGATTCTTCTTTTTGTTGTCAAGCGAGAGCTTGGCAATCTTAGGTTCGCCGAGCTCCGGCTTCTCGGGCTGATTGATGGTGTGTTTCGACCTCTTGACAGCGGCTTCCTCATAGGCGGCCTGGTTCTCGACCTTGCCTCCCGTAATTCCCCAGAAATGCTCTTCCGTCGCGCCGAAAGTGTGCCCGCCGAACTTCTTCTGGTGCTCCATGGTTCCGCCGCCGTCGCCGTAGCTTAAAGTCGCGGTGTGAATGGAGACCCAATCCTTCCTCTCATGGTCGTGAACGTACATGTTCTTGAAGAAAACGTTACGCTCGACATTGCAGTTCGTCTTGGGATCGCCGCCGTAGAAGTTCTCCATGAACTGCGAAAAGTTCCTTATGAAGCAGGAATTGTAAAGAAGCGTGTTGAAGTAAGAGAAGAGCTGCCATTTTCCGCTCTTGATATCCTGAAACCAGAGGCCCGCGAAAGTCGTGCCGGTCTCGATATCGTCCCAGGAGTGGAGCAGCATGCGGTACCATTGCCCGGACACCCAGTCATAGGGCTCAATGCAGTTGGTGCCTTCGCCCTCATGGGCGAACTTGGTATGCCCTTCCGGGTATATGCGCTGCGCATGGAGGAGCGCGTCTTCGCCGTTCTTTTTATATTTCGCTTCCCAAAACGAGATGATGCCTACTTTGCGGTCGGAGTTCTGCACGCCGGCGTATCCGTTGACGCCCCTGATGCCTTCGAAGGCCTTCTGCGTCTTCGCGCTCTTCACGTCCAGGGAGAAGTTGGCCATCGCCCAGTAAGTGGCGTTCGGCGTCTTCTCGGCCATGAAATCGATCAGGAAGGAGTCGAATCTCCCGCTGGTCTCATGCATGTGCGGGTCGGAGTAGAAATTGTAAGCCATGTACTTAAGCTCCTGCTCGGATATGGCCGGCAGGGCAACGCAGAGAATCAGAATAAGCAAAGCAAGCAGTTTTTTCATAAAGTACCCTCTTTTTATAGCAATATACCATTTTTTTGGTCCTCTTTCAACACATATTTACCCTTGACTTTCAGACCTGTTTCTAATACAATACTCCAACATACGATTTGTGCCGAAATGGCGGAATTGGTAGACGCGCTACGTTCAGGTCGTAGTAGGGATCCCCCTGTGGAAGTTCGAGTCTTCTTTTCGGCACCAGTCGTATCTGCGCTTGAATGTCAGGCGCTCTTTTGATACCATTACCGTACTTTCTCTTCTCTTGCGGGCGTAGCTCAGTTGGTAGAGCGCGACCTTGCCAAGGTCGAGGTCGTGGGTTCGAGCCCCATCGCCCGCTCCATAAGAGATTTGAAATGAAAAAGCCGATTTTTGCGGGCGTAGCTCAGTTGGTAGAGCGCGACCTTGCCAAGGTCGAGGTCGTGGGTTCGAGCCCCATCGCCCGCTCCAATAAAAAACGCTCCTCTTTTGAGGAGCGTTTT
>JAFYIM010000299.1 GCA_017538635.1 bacterium | reverse complement strand
CTGGTAAAATTATTTCCGACGACCTGCTCCGCCACCTCGAGGAGACGAAGCAGCCCGTTCTCGACAATGATTACGCAAGGGAGCGCGGAGCAGGTTTTGACCTAAATCTTGTACCCTCGGATGAAGCCAGGGAGAGGATCCTGGCAGGGGAGAGACTCTACACTACAAACGAAGACGCCCTCACCTGGGTCTATGAGAACCTGAAAGGCTCTCCTCTGGTTGAGAAGGCTGACCTTATGAAAGACAAGGCTGCCCTGAGGGACAAGCTCGCTTACCTCTATCCAGATTTTTATTACAAAGTTCTTACCAAGGAAGAGCTTTTCGAGCTTAGATCCGAAGATCTCAAATATCCTCTTATCCTGAAACTGAACATTGGTTTTGGCAGCCTGGGCGTCTATACGCTCTTCGGCCCCAAAGATCTCGTCGACGCCAAAGCCGACATCGAAGCTCATTACGAGGAATGGCGCACTTCTTACACGGAAGGCGTAGTCGGCTCCAGCTTTTTACTGGAAGAGCTGGTCGAAGGCACCGAATTGGCGGTGGATGTTTATTTCGATACCGTCGGCACCCCCGTAATACTGAATATTTACGAGCATCGCTTCGCTTCCGCCCGCGACGTCTCCGACCGTCTCTACTGCTGCGGCCCTTCTATTATGAAGAAGTGGTACGAAAAACTTACGGCTTATTTTGCGGAAGTAGGGAAGAAGCTTGACATTAAAGATTTTCCTCTGCATGCGGAACTGAGAACCTACAAGGACACCGTCATTCCCATCGAATTCAACCCCCTGCGCTTCGCCGGCATCTCCACCAACGAAGTGGCAGTCTATGCTTACGGCTTCTGGCCCCCCGACGTTTATTTACAGCAGATTAAGCCTGATTTCACGGAGATCATGAAGAAAGCCGCGGGCTACGTTTACAGCTTCATCATCATCGACAAGTGTGGGACGCATATTCCCAGCGAGCAGTTCGATTACGACGCCCTGGTCAGGTATTTCCAGAAAGTTTATTCAGTGAGAAAGATCAACCAGCCGGTGCCGGATGATTTCGCGATCATACTGACTGCTACCAAAGAAGACGACCAGAAGGAACTGGAGGAAGTTTTGACCATGGACTTCACCAGGTTCGTGAAAAAATAATCGAAAAAGCAAAAAGCCAAAAAACAAAAAGGCCGCGGAAAACCGCGGCCTTTTTCATTTCGCTGCAAGCGTGCTATTACGGTTCAGTAGTGAAGCAAGGGTGGACGAATGTGGAAGTTTTAAAGGACATTGAAACTGCTTTTTTCTTGTTCTTCAAGGAGAATTTCATTTTAGAACCGTCCGGCAGTTTTTCACTACATTTCCAACTTTTGCCAGCTTTCCCTTTGGCGGTGCCTCTGACGAGCATATCGGGGGGATAATTGGTGCTGCAGCAAAGACCGAATATTTTGCCATTTTTAAGGTCTTCGCTGATGTCGTTAGCCAAGACGCCTTTGGCGCTGGCTTTGCCCTTGGTTTTGAAAACAGAAGTGTAAGTGGGCTTTCCTTCGCTATCGAAAGAGCCAAGTTCAAAGGAGCTGTTGACGCTGTTGGCTTTGTATTTGAAGGACTTTTTCTTAGGGGAATAGGTGAAAGTCTCGGAAGAAATGCCGCCGACGAATTTTTTGCCTTTCTTGTCCGGCGTAAGTTCGTAGCCTTTAACGATGACGTCGTAGTTATTGCAGAGATGGATGTAGAATTCACCGTTTTTGTCGATGTTCTCGACATTTGTCTCGCCAGTCTCGCCCTTGAGACTGAAACTGTAAGAGGTGCTCTTTTCCTCAATTGGATAAACCGTTATTGTGGCGTAGGTCAGAGACGCCGCAAAGAGGAAGAAAGCGACTAGGGATAAAACGAAAGTGTTTTTCATGTTTACTCCGTTGAGTTAGTGGTTGATTTTAAGGTTTGGGCCATATTCTATCAAAGAGCGCGCCTGCGCGCAAATACCGCTTCGCCTACGCGCGAAAAAAGCACATACCCCTCGCTCACGGACT
>JAFYIM010000298.1 GCA_017538635.1 bacterium | reverse complement strand
TCAGGGGTAAGTTCTTCGGATCCTGAATAAGGGAAGAGTTCTGTGCGGATGGTAGATTGAGAGAGGAGCTTTTCGGAAGAACAAATATCGCCGTCCTGAGTAGGAGGGTCAAGAGCAAGCGTGAGGAGCATATCAGAACTAATCTTGTCAGAAGGCAGCGGAAGGACAAGCTTAGAATCGTAGCCGAGATTAAGGCCGATAAGAGGAGAAGATTTAAGGACAGTCCCAGTAAAATCTCCATGAACATAAGTAAGACCTTCCTTAAGGAAAGAATCAGCAGAAGAAGTATCTTCGAGGCCGACGAAGGCATTCTTGAAGAGGGAGACGGAAGAAGCGCCGGAGGCAGAACCAGCGAGGGCAAAGACGGCATTCCTGGAAGCGACATACTTGGCAGGAGTAGGAGAGCTGTGAGCGAAATCGAGTTCGGTAGAAAGATCGCTTTCGGAGGCGTTGTCGATATAAGTTTGCGTCTTGTTTTCGAGCGTGGCGCAGAGTCTATAAGTTTCGGTAGAGTCGCTAGCACGATAGAGCCTGATCTTATCGAAACCAGGGACATTAGACTTTACGATGCCGCTAACAAGCATCTTAATACCGTCAGAAGAAGAATTCGTGCCGTCGTCCTGAGAGTTAGCTTCAGCATCATCGGAAGAGAAGACTTTGAAGATATAGCTAGAAGGATCGTAAAGAGTGACGAACTCGTCGCCAACAGGCACAGGCTTCATACGGAGATCCTCGCCGACGTCGATAATCCGATGTTGGCCTCGGTAATCGGAAACAGTGTAGGCGCGTTTATTCTTGAGCTGAGTATAAAGGTTCTTGCCTTTGACTTTCTTGGCAGTCCCGTAAAGGAATTCAAAAGACCAGCCATTATAGAAGGCATCCTCGCCAGAGGCGAAGTAATCAAGATGGAAGAATCTAGAGTTGAGGTTTGAAGAATAGGAAGGATCGACAGAATCCTCAAGGTGGGTAAAAACGCGGCTGCCGAACTGGCGCGTGTACTCGGAGTATAAAACGCATTGCCAACCCTCGCCAATTCCAGGAACGGCATTGCAAAGAAGGATCTCGCCAGTAGCGTCAAGATAGCCCGCAACGCGGGACGTACGAACCTTTTTCTGACCCTTGGACTGAGAGTCAGAAGTGTTATAGAAGGCAGCAATCCAACCAGTATAAAGGCCATCTTGGAGCGAGTCGGAATGAACGAAATAAGGAGCGCCAGTAAGAATGGTCACGTCACTAGGAAGATCAGAGATCGTCAAGACAAGGCGGGAATAAACATAAGTAAGGCCGTCAGTCCCCTCGCGCTCATCTTTGACAGCCTCGGCGCCAACGATTGGACGCGTAATATAGTAAGCTTTAGAAGAATCTTTTGAGGAAGGAAAGACCTGGAACATGACATAGCAGCGGCCGCAATTGTAAGAATCGACATTAGCGGCTTCGTTGGAGCAGAGATAATCGCTGTCACGATCGTCAGTAGGAACGTCAGTAGCGCAGCAATAGAGTTTATAAAGATTGGTCTTGTTAGAAGGAATAGATTCGACAGGGACGGCCTTGCGAATGGTCGGATAAGAGGTCTTGCCGTCAGAAGTCTCAGAAGACGAAAGCGAGGATCCTGAATAGATAACAAATTTGGAAGAAGCGTTAGGGCGGTTCTTCTTTTTAAGCTTGCCGAAGGTAGAAAGAACGAGAGTAACAGAAGAACCGGTCGCTTTATCGACATCGGAAATAAGGCAATCAAGACCGGCGCCAGGGCCGTCAAAGATACGGAAACGCTTATTCTGGAAAGTATCGATAGAAAAATCGCTGCCAGAAGAAGAGGAAAAAGTATCTGAGGGAAGGGAGACAGTAACGAAATCGTTTTTCGCGCCTTTGCGATCTGTATAAGAAAGGACAGAGCCAGTAAGAAGGTCGTCCGAATGCCCGAGGCCGGAGAGTTTTACGCGCTTAGACTTGTTGTTATATTCGATAACATTCGCGTCTATGGCGAGACCGTTATATCTCAACGGGTCGCAAATGACATATTCACTGGAATAAAACTGCTTGTAGAAGTTAGGCTTGCGATTGGCACCTTTTTGTCCTTCAGCTTTCTCGCGGAGAGCGTAGAGATCCTTCTTTTCATTGTCGACGAACTTCGGCTTCTCCTTCCAGGGAGCATCTACAGTGATCTCGATAAGGCCGTCCGCGCGAAGGTTGGCGTCCATAATGATACGCTTCTGCCCCTTGCCTCTGCCCTGGGTAATGTGGATGGTCTTAAAGCGGTAATCGGAAGGAAGCTGAGAAGCACTAGGATCAAGGACGAGCTTGCTTTTGCCTTTGGATTTTCCGCCGACGATGCCTTCCTCAGTCTCAAGGTCGTCGATTTTGACAGTATATTTCTGGTCATCTTCGTCAGGATCAACATTGAAGAAGGGACGGTTGACCATGAAAACGCCATAATCATTGGTAGAGTCATACCAATAATCTGTCACAGATCTATATTGCCATTCGGAATAAACGGAGGTATATTCGTTGTTGACGATTTCGCAAGCCAACGTGTGGCCGTTGTAATAGTCATCTCCCTTCTCAAGATCCTCACCGGAGATGTAAACAGTCTTACCATCATCACCGAAGCGGATGGTTTTGAACGAGCCGGAATCGCTATTGCCAATATAGGCGGACGCATGACTAGGGGCCGTCTCACAATCTTGGTAAGGATTCAAATAGGAGTAAACGTAGCTATATCCAACTCCTGGCGTAAGCTCGCCGCCACCGGTAATAGCCTTAGCGGAGGGAGCAGACTTAGGCGGCACACCACCCATCGGATAAACCTTACCGCGACTATCCGCGACAAGAACCTCCTTGCCGCCGGCGATCACGAATTTATCCTTCTGGTGAGACTCGGAAAGCTTATAAGATCTGTTCGAGGAAGTGATCATCAGAGAACAGCAGGGATAAAGAATTGTCCAAACCTGAACGAGAAATCCTGTCCGTCAGTGGTTTCGCCTCTGATAATAAAGCTCCATTTGAAGCCGGTGTCGTTCGAGTAAGGGATAGAAACAAGAACAGGAGTGCTTTCGCCGCTGCTCAAGTTATAAAGATTAATGGTGCTTCTAGAATAATACGAAGAGCTTCTAACATCAAGCCAAACCTGTATCTCATCTTCTTCAGCGTCGTAAGTGTAAGCGGGTTCTAGTTCGAGGTAAGCCTCGCTAATGCTAGCGCCTAT
>JAFYIM010000297.1 GCA_017538635.1 bacterium | reverse complement strand
CAACGTAATGACGGTTTCCTTTTTGCCGGAACGGCGGTACCACCTTCTCCACAACGAAAGTGCAGCGAACTCAGGAACGATGGTACTCATAGGCCGTAATATCCACCAAAAGAAAAAAGAATTTTTCATTTCGGAACCATACACGGAACCATGCCCGCGCGGCTAAACCTCATCCGCCATCGGCATCCAGGGGCTGTCAGGGGCCATCAGGAACTGTCATTCTCCAATGAAAACGGCGCCTTCCGTTCCCGAAGACGCCGTCTATGCTTGATTTGTGGCATGGGTGGGATTCGAACCCACGTGCCCCATCTCTGGGACAACTCGATTTCGAGTCGAGCTCGTTGCGACCGCTTCGATACCTTTCAGCTCCACAAGAGGCCGGATCAGCCCGCTCTCCCCAGTCTCCGGCAGCGCGACCAGCGTGTTGCTGCACCCCTCGCATCGCTGGATGAGAGGTTTCTACGCTTCGCTGGAGAGGTTCAATTCCTGACAGCCACCGGTGGCCAAAGCTGTCTTTTGTGCAGAACCCGCAGGATTTCTACTCCGAGGCGCCCCTCCCAGTAGACGAGGAGGAACGGCGCTTTGCCAAGCGGAAGCTCCCTTGATCCAGGAACGCGCCCAGGCTTTCCAAGAAGCGGAAAGCGATCAAGCATCCCGGCAGCTGCATCGATAGCCTGCGCCACATTTTTGGCTACATCGGCATCCTCTTCAGCAATGTATTCAAGAAGGTTCCGCAGATCTTCTGCGGCTGGGCGCGACCAGCGCGGCATCAGCGGGCTCCATACCTACGGAACACCGCGTTAACTTCCTCGTCAGAGGCAAAGTCTCCCCGGGCGGCGGCATCCATGCCCTCCCGGACCTTTTCCACAAACCATTCATTGTACGCCAGATAGTCGCTGATAGCTTCATTGACAAGCCAGTTGCGGCTACGTCCCAGGGACGAGGCCAGCGCATCCAGCCGGTCGATTGTTTCCTTCCCCGTGCGGAAGGATGCGGCGATGGAAGAGGAAGGCATGCGACCTCCTTTTGTATTCACAATGAATACTAGCTCATACAGTGACGGCAAGCCAGCTGTCAATGCCACGCATTGAAGGCAGGAATCTGGGCTGTTCACCTCGCCAATGGAACCTGAAAGTTGGATTTTAGGGATTCACTGAAAAATTAATCGAAAATTGTCTTGACAATTCTCTATTTGGTGGCATGTTCTTTCCTGTCAGGAGGGACCCACCATGATCACCAGACAGGCAACGATGCTCGATTTCCTTCACGGCTTTCACCGCAAGACCAAGCGTCGCGCATTCCTCGAAACCATGGACGCCAGCGTCCCGTGGGAGGAGTGGCTCGCCCTCATCCGTCCCTATTGCTATGCGGACTACGAGGGCAAGAGGGGGCGTCCCCCGGTTGCGCTGGAGCCTGAAAGTTGGATTTTAGGCACTAAGCTCCCACCTCAGTCTCAGCTCCTTCCTCGGTCTTGGCCTTCTCTTCGGTCTTAGCCCTAAGCTTTTCGATGAACAGCCTGTCGAGAGCCGTCATTTCTCCCGTCCACGACTTCAGCTTCCCACCTCGCCTCACTTGTACTGTCTGATAAGAATCAAAATGAAGGAGAATGCGGTATAAGGACGTGCTATTTATCCACTTAAGCAGTGCTTTTTCTTTATCAATATTTGATTTTAAATCATGCTTAGGATCCCCATTTTTATTTCCAAGCGTTTCCTTCATCCATTGTATTTTTTTATATAACCAAGAATAATAGCAAATAGATATGAACTGCACGTACGCGCGCCCCTTGTATGTTTCCATCGTCCATACTCTAGGCTTATCCCCATCTGTCTTGTCTTTTTCTATTTTATATGAATCTTCAATTTTTTCACGCCTTCTGTAATATTCAAGAGCTTCTTTTGTATCTTTTTTATGGTTTGATATTACCACAAAAATACCTTTTCTTTTTTTGGATTTATTATATTCATCATTTCTAATATT
>JAFYIM010000296.1 GCA_017538635.1 bacterium | reverse complement strand
CGGAAAATAAAGCCTGGATAAACAAGATCTGGGAAGGCGGCGACGTCTTCATAAAGGGCGCCGACGAAGCGCCCTTGAGGACCGGGCTCAAGTTTTACAAAGAAGACGATGATCCCTCGCAGTGGTGCGGCGACGAACTTAACGACGCCGATTACGGGACGAAAGGATTCGAGGACTGCGCCGGCGCGGAATCTTATTCGGACTACAGCTTCACCATAGACGGCAAAGGCAGCCGCACCGGCCATTTCTACCTTGTCAGGGAAAGGAACGAAGCTTACGCCTGGCGCAAGTTCTGCAAAATCAAGCTCGACTACGACTCCATAAAGCAGAAAAAGATCTGCGAGGACGAGAAATTCTATTCCGGGACGCCAATATTGGAGGGCGACTGGAGCGACGCCTGGAAACAGGGCTGGGTGCAGGACTTCGAGACGCTGAGGATGACCGTCAGGCCGCCGGTTGGCATCTACACTACTCCCTGGGACGCCATGCAGATCTTTTCCCCGCGCTGCGTTTTGGGCGAAACGCATCTCGACATGATGTGCTTTTCCTACGCTGATCCCGAGACGGCCAAAGAGGTCATCTACGGCTGCTTCAAGGACGCGCCGATGCCGAACGTCCCCTGCTCCAGGGAGGACGGCAGCATGAACATGATAGGCGCCGGCGGGTCTGAATGCGGAACAAGCCCTGTCTGGGGATTGCCTTTCTACGTCATCCGCTCGATTTACTTCCGCGAGCACGACAGGACCTGGCTCAGGAAGCTCTACCCCTATCTGAGGGCCTTCATCAGCTGGTGGCTTGAGAACAGGACGGACGCCGAGGGCTGGTTCCACTGCAACAACTCCTGGGAATCCGGGCAGGACGGCAGCAAGCGCTTCACCTTCGACGGCTGCAGCGAAGCCGACGTGGTCGATTTCGTAAGGACCGTGGACGTCGAGGCCGTCATGGCCCACGCCATGGAAACGATGGCGATCTTCGCAAGGCAATTGGGTTTGGAGAACGACATCCCCTACTGGCAGGATCTGGCCAAGGAACGCATCAAACGCACCAGGGAGATGTTCTACGAGGGCTGGTTCAGGGATTACGACGCCCGCAGCAACAAGCCCATCGTTCTGAAGGACTACTACGACGTCATGATGCTTCTGCCCATCACGGTCGGCGTCGCGCTGCCCGAGCAGATCGAGGACATGCGGGACTCTTTCAAGTATTTCATTGAGAATCCGAAACTGATGCTGGAGTGGCCCTCCTTCCAATTCCCCTTCACTGAGGCCGCCAGACGCGCCAAACAGAACGTGATGGTCAGCGACCTTTTGCTTTCGACCGGCGACCGTGTTTACGCCCGCGAAACTAACAGGGACGTCAGGCCCTTGGCCAGCCGCCACAAAACGACCTTCCCCAACTGCTTCCGCTACAAGATGCCGGGCCAGGCTTCGGAATTCTGGCCTCTCGTACCGGATCCCGTCTGGGAGTGCGGCGCCGAGCACTACGGCTGGGGCGCGACGCTCCCCACCATGGTCATAAGGAACATCTTCGGCGTAAGGGAACTTGAGACGGACTATCCGTCCATCGAAGTAAGCCCGACGGTCCCCTCGAGCTGTAAGGACGGCCAAAGCTACGGGCTCAGGAATCTGCACATCGGGCCTTTCACTATCGACATCTTCCTTTCGCCCCTTGAGGACGGAGTAAAAGTCACCATCGATCTTGCGACTCCCGAAGCGCAGCATATCGAGAAAACGCTAAAGCCAGGCGAAAAACTAACGTTCTGAAAAAATGACAAAAGCCGTAAAATACCTGATCTTCCCGCTTCTTCTGGCCGCGATACTAGCGGCCTACTATCCTGGCATCGACTCGTCATATCATCTGGACGATTTCGAGACCATAGTGATGAACGACCTGGTGGACGCCCAGATCATCCCGCTCATCAGGAAGTATCCGACCAGATGGCTGGTGTTCCTTTCCTACTGGTTCAGCCTGCGGCCGCAGGTCACGGACCTTGTCGGCAAGGTTTTTTCGCCTGAGAGCGCGCAATTGGTCTCGCTGCACCTCTTCAATTTCTTTGTGCACGCCCTGAACGCCTGGCTCGTCTATCTCATAACGCTGCCGCTTCTGCTTCCCCTGAGGCTGAGGGACAAGCTCGACAAAGCCGGCCTTGGCGTTCATCTCTCGGCCGCGGCGG
>JAFYIM010000295.1 GCA_017538635.1 bacterium | reverse complement strand
GAGATTATCCCCTTCACTCCGCAGCGCAGGCCTAGTACGCTTGTGAATTCCTCATCCGCGGAACAGAACAAAAGGATGTGTGAGAAAGGCGCTGTTTGCTTAAGCTCTTTTAAGGTCTCGCTGAGATCCGACTTGGGAAGAACGGAATCGACGATGATAAGGTCGGGCGTCCGGTATTTCAGGATCGCCCTCATGGCGTACACGTTTATGGCGTATCCTTTAAATTCAAAATCTCCGGCTTCCTCGAGAATGCTTTTCAAGCCGAGGGCCACCACGGGAAAATCGTCCACGACGATCACGGTCTTTTTGTTCATTGGCGCATCTCCTCCTTTGGGCATTTTTCTTTTATTTTCCAAGAAGTTCGTCAATTTTTCCAGCTTTTTGCGTTTTTCTATAAAAAGACCTATACAAAGTAAGATTTTTCCATCCGGCTGCTGCTTTTGAATTTTGTTATGGCCTTGATTTTGGTACAATAAGTACTGAACTAGCAATTTTCATGCCTAACGAGAATTCATATAATCCGAAGCCGGATCTGGCCCTCGACCTCAACGTCCGCCAGGAGCAGCGCCTGAGCCAGCAGCAGCGTCAGGCCCTCCTGCTTTTGCAAGCCCAGAGAGCCGAGCTGGAAGCCGCCGTAAGAAAGGAACTGGACACAAATCCGGCCCTTGAGGAATATTATCCCGAGGAAGACGACGGCGAGGACGAAGCGTTCGAAAAACGCTTTTCCCCCGACAGCCAGGACGAAAACGAAAAAGAAAACGAAGGCAGGAAAAGCGAATATGCCGACCGTCTTGACACGGAAAGCGAGGAAAGCGAAAAAGCGCTGGACAAACTGAATGAAGAGGACGAAGACTGGCAGAACTATTACCGCGAGGAAGCCGGCGAAGACATTGCCCATTCCGACCAGAAGACCATGCGGAAAAACTACGATTTCGTCATGAACTCCCTTTCCGCTCCCTCGACTCTTGCCGACGACCTTAAGGATCAGTTCGCCCTGGACCTTCCCAAAGAATACGAGCCGATCTACACCTATCTTATCTCCAGCCTTGACGAAAAGGGCTTCCTTACGGAAAGCGCGGACGAAATGGCGAAAAAGCTGGGCGTTCCAAAAGCCAAGGTCGAAAAAGCCGTAAAACTTCTGCAAAGCTACGAGCCTCCGGGTCTTGGCGCAGCCAACCTTAGGGAAAGTTTCCTTTTGCAGTTGGAAAGGAAGGGGCTTGGCGATTCTAATGCCTATTCCATTATCCGCGACCATTACGAGGACATGCTCCACCAGCGCTTCCCGGCCATAATGAACAGCCTGAAAATCGGGAAAGAAGAGCTCAAGGAAGCGTTGGAAAAAATAGGCGAACTCGATTTCCGTCCCGGCAGGGACCTGACCTATTCCGAACCTGAGAACGCCGTTGCCGACGTAATAGTCAGGGAAAACGAAGACGGCTCCTTTACGACGGAAATGAACGACGACCGCTTCCCCTTTGTCAGGATCTCAAAAAGCTATGTGAACGCCATGCGCGCGAAAGACCTCAAAAGCAGAGCTTTCGTGAACGACAGGATAAAGGCCGGGAAAAATTTCATCTCTCAGCTGCAGTTTTGCAAACGCACGATCTTAAGAGTTGCCGAAGCGATCGTCGCCCATCAGGAAGACTTTCTCAAAAACGGTCCCGGACACATGCGTCCCCTTACGATGCACGAGCTGGCCGAGGAGCTAGATCTGAGCGACTCCACCGTAAGCAGAGCCATTTCCAAAAAATATATGGACACTCCGCAGGGACTCCTGGAAATGAAAGATTTCTTCAGCAGAGTGGCTGTGAGCGAAAACGGCAGCGAGACTTCCGGAGCGGATGCCAAGAATCTGCTGCGCGAAATAATTGAGGGCGAAGACAAAGGGAAACCCTACGGCGACGATGAGATCGCCAGGATCATGGCGGAAAAGGGCTGCCCTATCGCCCGCCGCACCGTTGTGAAATACAGGGAAGCGCTCGGAATTCCCTCAAGCAGGCTGAGGAAGAAGCTGTTATGAGGAAGGCGTTCTTAGTTTTGATCCTGCTTGCCGCTGCCGTTTGCCAAGCCGAAGACGCTTTGGAAAGAGGCCGCGACCTGCTATATTCGGCGCGCTTTTCCGAAGCGGAAAAACTTTTCTTGAAAGAACAGAAAAAATCCCCGGAGGACATCGCCCCCTTGTTCTGCCTGGCGGCTTCCACTCTCGGTTCCATCGTCATGTACGGCGAGGACGAAGCAAAATTAGAGCTTCTCGACCAGAGGATAAAGGACTGCTGCGAACTTAGCCTGGCGCTCCTGAAAAAAGACGATTCCCCTGAAACCTACCTTTACTCCGCCGTCAGTTTTCTTATGCGCGCCTCCCTGGAGGCAAGGTCTGACCATTCAGCCGACACTATGATCTGGCTGAAGCGCGCCCTGACACAAATTATGCGGGCGCAAAGATTCGAAGCGACGGCCGCGGACGCCAACATGCTGAATTCCGCCTACAACTGCGTCATGGACACCGCGCCCTGGCCGCTGCCCATGTGCATAGGCTGGATCGTGCAACCGAAAAGCCTAAGCAAAAGCCTGTCGATCATCGAGGAGCAGTTTGATAAAAACCCCCGCTTTGAAACGGAAATGCGCATCTTCCTCGTCTGGGAATACTGCCGGGAAGGCTACCCCAGATGCGCCTCGGGGCATCTGAAATACTTGAAAAAGCGTTATCCCAATTCCCCCTTTGTCGAAATTATGAGCATAAGAACGGAGCTCAGTTCCGGCAACCACCAGGGCTCCCTGACGTCGGCAACGAATTTCTACGCCCGCTGCCGGAGCAAAGCCGCCTGGCGCGACCTGACGCCGGACGCCGCCTTCCTTTCCGGCGCAGCCGCCCTTTCCCTTGGCTACAGTATTAGCGCCGAAAAATGGTTTGAGATAGCGATCAAAGAGGGAATGAAAAAACCAAGGATCCAGGCCGCCGCCCAGCTGATGCTCGGGAAATGCGCCGACCAAAGGGGCGAACGCGACGAGGCTCTGCGCCGCTACGCCTTAGTTCACATCCACAAAGGCGCCAGCCCGCTAATGAAAAGCTTCGCCTCGAAACTGCAGAAAAAAGCCTGCGATCCGAGACAGGTGATCTACTAGGAGAAAACGATGAAAGAACCGCAGCTTATAACCAGCCGCCGCGCCAAGATAATCGAGTTGGCGCTTTCCCTCAGGGAAAAGAGCGGCAGATTGGAACACGGTCTCTGCTTCGCCGAAGGGGCCGTCGCGGCCGACTACGCCATGAAACTAAAAAGTTCCGTGAAAGGCGTGCTGCTTTCCCAGGAAGCGACGCCGAAATGCGCTGAACTTGCGAAAAAATTCTCCTCCCAATCCATTCCCTTTTATGTCCTGACCAAGGAATGCTTCGAAAAGATAAGCGTCTTGAAGAATCCCGAAGGATTGGCGCTGCTAGTTGAACCGGCAAAGCCTCTCTCCAAGCCGTCTGAACTTCCCGAGGACGGACCCGTCGCCTGCCTCTGGCAGCTTCAGGATCCCGGCAACTTAGGCACGATCATAAGAAGCGCCGCCTCCTTCGGCTGCAAAAACTTTCTTATGGTCAAAAACTGCGTTTCACATCTCCATCCACTTTGCATAAGGGCCAGCGCCGGCTCCGCGCTCGACTCTAATTTCCTTTACCTTGGAGAAGAGGAGACCCTAAGTTACCTTAAGAAAAACAAAGAAAGGGTCTGCGCGCTTTCGGGCGAGGGAACTTCAATTGAATTTGATTTGTGCTATAATAATAGTGTAAATAAGGTTATTGTCTCCGGCAACGAACCGCACGGCCTGCCAGAGCGCGTAAGGAAGAGCCTTCCCCTTTATTCGATCCCGACAGTGGGAAGCGTTGAAAGCCTGAACGTGACGGCGGCCTCGGCCATTGCCTATTATGTCTTCTGGTCGCGGAAAGGCCCCCTAAAAAAATGAACGTTCTGCACTACCATGTACACATCTTGACGGTTCCCGATCCGAAAATGAGCGAGGAACTGAAAAAGAACCACTGCGTCAGCAGAGCTATCATCAGCGAGCTCGACGACACCCACTGGCTCGTGGCGGAGAAAAACATCCCCGACATAGAGCGCCAGTGCGCCCGCATGAACATCCCAATCAAGGTCGTGATCCATGGAAAGTGACTCTCTTGACATCATCCATCTTTTCAAGCAGGCCAACGAGAGACATTCCCTTAAGCAGATGTTCAAAGTCTGGCTTTCGAAGCGTCAGCTGGAAGACGGCGAGAACATGTACGGCGTCCATTATATGGAAGCCGTGGCGGACAAGGAAAAACGCCAGGCTGTCCTGAAAAAACTTTCCCCCCAAGCCTACGCTCTGGTTGCCGTCCTCAGGCACCGCCAAGGGCTGCGCTACAAGATCAATCCCGAAGAGCCGACCTCGCCTTTGGCCATGGAAGACCTTGGCCAGAGAAGCATCTGCATCATGAGATGCTGCGAACTGCAGTACCACGCCGGCGCCTACACCAGGGGGCTTGACCTCTCGCACATCGCCGAACTCCACTATTACGGCGTCGCCTTCTTCACCGACCCCAATCTCTGGCCTCCCGGCGTCTTCACGGAAAATCACCTGGAAAGCGAAATAATCCTCGCCCCCTTCTTTGACAAAGACGATATTCCCCTGCCGGAACCGCGCATTGAAAACATAACTTCCTATGATCTTCCGGAGAACGTAAATCCGGAATTCTCCGGAAAGATGTGCCGCTGGCTCGACAGCTTCCTTTCCCTGGCGGAAAAAGGCTACCTGCGTTACAGCAACCTTCACCGCTTCTACGCCTTCAGCCGCGACATGCTCGAAAAGCGCTTCGCGAACGTCAAAGACCGCGACCTGCTTTTCGAATACATTCTGCGCTTCGGCATAGATTCGAGGATCCTCTGCATGGACTCTTCCGGCGTTATTGCTCCCGGACCGAACCTTTCCAAATTCCGCCTCCTTCCTCTCGGCGCCCAGATGAAAAAATACGTGGAATGGCGCAACACCTGCCCTTCGGTCTGGAACAATGAGAAAGGCGAACACAGAATAGCCTCGCTGGAACTTTACCTGGTGCATATCTACACCCGTCTTCTGAGGCAGTACGCAGGGCACTGGCTTTCCGTCGACGAAGTCCTTGAGGTGATAGAGAGAGAAATAAAAGACTGCTATTCCGTTGGCGGGAAAAAGAAGATCTGGGGTTGGGAAAGCGCCAAGCTCAAAGAATGCACGAAAGAGGAAATGCGCCACATCTTCGATCACGAACTGAAGCAGCGTTTCTTCATCCCCGGCATAACTTATCACTGCACAACCTCTGAAGGCAAGGAATTCGTAACTTTGACTGAGCTCGGCGAAGCCATCGTCTGCGACGCACCCATTCCCAGCTACGATTCATCCAAGGACCAGCTTCTCGTGAAGAACGATTTCGAGATCGTTCTCATCAATTCCGGGCGCTGGGATTACGTGCGCTACTTCCTTTCCCTTTTCATGGACATGGATCCCAAATCCACCCACGACAGCTCGCTCTTTTACCTCAAGCAGAAAAACATCCGCGACGCCGCTTCCCTCGGCCGTCCGGTCAGCATG
This sequence comes from bacterium, assembly GCA_017538635.1. The sequence continues at coordinate 2,799 of JAFYIM010000295.1, read as the reverse complement.
CTGATAGATTTCCTGAAAAAGCACGCCACCGCGCCGATCCCTGAAAACGTGCTCGCCACTCTCAAGGACTGGGTAATGGGTGAAGTGACGCTGCACAAGGACGCCTGCTTCTTCGCCTTCGACAAACCCGAGGACGCCCAGCGGCTCTTGCAAAAGTATCCCAAAGCTTTTTCCCTGATGGGAGACAACATGCTTTTGTGCTACATGAGCGACGACAGTATCATGAAACTCATGAACTCCAACCGCATCAGCGCCGTGGACTATTCCATTCCTGTGACGGGTTCCATTACTGTCACTAGGGACAACGAGGTGATCTTCAACCATTCCAACGACTTTAGGATCAAAGCGCTCGGTCTTGAGATCGCCGACAAAACAACGGATGAAAAAGGCCGCGAACACTATTTCCTTTCGCACGACAAACTGGCAGCCATCCAAAATCCCAAGGTCTTCTATCAAAGGTTGTCCAGGCTCTTCTCCTCCGACACCGACATGGTCATGAAGCTGCGCATCATGCGCAGCATGGGGCTGTTCTACAGCCGAGGAAATGTCACAGTCCTCATGAACTGCCCGACGCAGACGAAGCAGCAGCTCCAGCGCCACATCTCCTGGTACCGTAATTTCAGCGCGCAGGTGGGCCTCGGGCAGTTCGTGGTCAAAGAGGAAAGCCTAAATGAAGTGCGCCAGGCCATGACGAAAATAACAGACAAAAGAGCGGTGCTGCAGACTTTCCAACTTTAATTCAAAATGCCAAACTTAGCCAATCCTGTCATAGTCCAAAGCGACCTCACCGTTCTTTTAGAAGTCGACAATCCCCTCTTCCCGGAAGCCCGGGACGCCCTGGCGCGTTTCGCCGAGCTTGAAAAAAGCCCGGAGCACATCCACACCTACCGCATAAGCAACATCTCCTTGTGGAACGCCATCGCCTCGGGACTGACACCAGACGAACTGATCGTCCTGCTTGACAAATACAGCAAGTTCCCCCTGCCGGAAGGCCTTCTTGCCAACATCAAAGACATCAGCTCGCGCTATGGGAAAATGGTCATAGCGCCCGCGGAGGGCGACTGGCTCAGGCTCTACTCCTCCGACGATACGGTCGCCCGCTATGTGTCGGCGCATCCGAAGATCTCGCAGCTCTTAACGCACGACGTCGAAGGCTATGGCCAGTATATCTCCTGGCTCGTCGATAAGAAATACCGCGGCGAGATCAAAAGGCTCTTGACTCAGTTCGGTTATCCTGTAAAAGACCTTGTCGGCTACGAGCCGGGCGACGCCTATCATTTCCATCTCAAGCCGGAAAGCGAAAGCGGTTTTTCCATCAGGAAATACCAGGAGCTGGCCGTGGAAAATTTCTACAAGGGCGGCTCCGTCGAAGGCGGCTGCGGCGTGGTGGTGATGCCCTGCGGTTCCGGCAAAACGATAATCGGCATCTGCGCCATGGCCAGGCTTCAGACCTGCACGCTCGTCCTTTCCGCCAACATAACGGCGCTGCGCCAGTGGCGCGAAGAGCTTTTGGACAAGACCGACATTCCGCCGGAAGACATCGCGGAATACTCCGGACAAATAAAAAGGATCGCGCCGATAACGCTCGCCACCTACCAGATCCTCACCTACCATCCGGAAAAGAGCAGCGACGACTTCCCGCATTTCAAGCTCTTCCACAAACGCAACTGGGGCCTTATAATCTACGACGAAGTGCATCTTTTGCCGGCTCCGGTCTTCAGGATCACAAGCGACATCCAGGCCAGAAGAAGATTAGGGCTCACCGCCACGCTCGTCAGGGAAGACGGCAAGGAAGGCGAAGTTTTCAGTCTCGTCGGGCCAAAACGCTACGACGTTCCCTGGAAAGAACTGGAGAGCCAGCAGTGGCTGGCCGCCGCCAAATGTACGGAAATAAGGATCCCGCTCTCCGAGGAGAGCAAATGCGACTACGCTGTCGCCAGCGACAGGGTGCGTTTCAGGATCGCGTCTGAAAACCCCCTGAAGACGGAAGTCGTGAAGCAGCTTTTAAAACGCCACAAAGGCTCGCATATCCTTATCATCGGCCAGTACATTGGGCAGCTCACCAAGCTTTCAAAGGAACTGAAGATACCGCTTCTGACAGGCTCGGCGACCCAGGAAAAGCGCGACCGCTACTACGGCATGTTTAAGAGAGGCGAAATAGACGTCCTCATGGTCTCCAAGATCGGCAACATCGCCGTAGATCTCCCGGACGCCAACGTCGCCATCCAGATCTCCGGCACTTTCGGTTCCCGCCAGGAGGAGGCCCAGCGCTTGGGCCGCATACTGAGGCCGAAGCCCGGCCCCAACAGCGCCTACTTCTACACCATCGTCACCCAGAACTCCATGGAGCAGGACTTCGCCCTCAACCGGCAGATGTTCCTGACGGAGCAGGGCTACGAATACCGCATTGAAAGATTTAACCAATAACACAAGGCTAAAAATATGAAACAACTCGGCAACTTCCTCGCCTCCATCCTCGTTCTGCTGGCGATCGTATTCATCATCTTCCTTATTTACAAGGGAGCTCAGTTCCTGTCTGCCTTCATAGCGCCTCTGACGTTCATTTCCCCCACCGTCATAGGCATAGGCGTGATACTTGTCATCCTCTCTTTGATACCGGGCTTGACGAGGCCCCTGCTGCCCCCTATACTCATCATCTCCTACATCCTGGGCTTTTTCCTTTTCGTCTTTTCCGCCTATCTGACCCTGAATGTCTTCAACGTCGTCTGGCTCATAGTCGGAATTTTGCTCTGCGGCTTCGGTATCGTGCCCATTGCGATCATCGCCTGCATCGTCTCG
>JAFYIM010000021.1 GCA_017538635.1 bacterium | reverse complement strand
AGCATGAAACCTACTCTTCTTATCTTGGCGGCCGGCATGGGCAGCCGTTACGGCGGTCTTAAGCAGATCGACTCCATGGGCCCCTCCGGGGAAGTCATCATGGACTATTCCATTTTCGATGCGATCAGAGCTAATTTCGGAAAAATTGTCTTCGTCATCAGGCATGACTTTGAGGAAGAATTCCGCGTCAAAGTCGGCAACAAATACGCGCACATGCTGCCCGTGGAATACGCTTTCCAGGATCTCAACGACATCCCGGCGGGATTTACCGTTCCCGAAGGCCGCGAGAAACCCTGGGGCACCAGCCACGCGATCCTTTCCGCCCGCGACGTCATCAAAGAGCCGTTCGCCATGGTGAATGCCGACGACTTCTACGGCGCGGAATCCTACGAGATCGTTGGAAAATATCTTAGCGAGACCGACCCCAACACCAACGAATGGTGCATGTCCGGCTACAAGCTCTGCAACGTTCTCTCTGAATACGGCGGCGTTACGAGAGCCATCTGCCGCACCGACGAGAACGGTTACCTTACGCGCATCGAGGAAATGTTTAAGATCCAAAAGGACGGCGACCACTGCAAAGGCTGCAACAAGGCTGAAGAGTGGCGCGAGATCGGACTAGAGGATCTTACCAGCATGAACTTCTTCGGCTTCACGCCTGGGATCTTCAAGCTTTTGGAAGAAGGCTTTGTGACGTTCCTGGAAAAGGAAGGCACGGCTATGAAGAGCGAATACCTCATCCCGACTTCCGTGAACGACCTCATCGGCGCCGGCAAGGGACATCTGAAGTGCCTGGCCACCAGCGGAAACTGGTTCGGCGTCACTTATCCCGAGGACAAGCCCATCGTTCAAAAGAACATTCAGGCCCTGGTGGACGCCGGGAAGTATCCGACGCCGCTCTTCAAGTAAGAGTTTTCAGCCTGAAAAAAGAAAAGCCGCGGGAAACCGCGGCTTTTAATTTATGGTGCGCCATCTAGGATTCGAACCTAGGACCCATTGATTAAGAGTCAATTGCTCTACCAGCTGAGCTAATGGCGCACGTTTCAATTAAGTAGCGAAAAGTGTACTACAACCGTGCCTGAAAGTCAAGTAGGGCCGTGTTGGGGTTGGTCGCTTTTTTGCTATAATAAACTATTACTCACTTAAAATTAGAAAAATTATGTATTTCGGCAATTATTCGGTATTGGGCGACCTTCCGGGCGATAAGTCTGTGTGGGAAAAGGTAAGGGAAGTTCTGGAACTTCTCCCTACTCTCCCTTTGGGCAGAACGGATATCATCCCGGGCGTCATGTACGTCAACAAGGAGGAATATTTAAGTAAGGATCCGGCGCTTCTGAGGCCGGAAATACACCATCGCTTCATCGACGTGCAGACGGTTTTGCAGAATATGGAGCTCGTGCGCTGTTATCTGCCCTCGGAATTAAGGGAAGATACGCCGTACGATGAGGCGAAGGACCTTGGCTTTTATAAGGCCGGGGCCGTGGCCTGCCAGTCCGGGATACTCGACCCCGGGCATATCGCCGTTATCCCGCCTTACGAGGCCCACGCTTCCCAGATGTGGGTCTTCGAGGGCGAGAGCTTGCCGATTCAGAAGGCGGTCATCAAGATCGCCGTTAATTCCGTAATGGAAAACTGGGTGTGATCTATGGAAAACGCAGTTAAAAAGATCGCTATTCTGACTTCCGGCGGCGACTGCCCCGGCATGAACCCCTGCATCAGGGCGGCCATCAGGACGGCTCTGGCCAGGGGACTTGAGATCTACGGGGTCAAGGACGGCCTCCAGGGCCTCATAGAGGACCGTTTCGTGAAACTCGAGGGTACTTACGCCTCCGGGCTGTCATCTATCGGCGGAACGGTTCTGGGAACGGCCAGGAGCATGGAGTTCATGACCGTCGAGGGCAGAGCCAAAGCGGCCGAGAATGTAAGACGGCGCGGAATAGAAGCGCTCATCATCATGGGCGGCGACGGCTCCTTCAGAGGAGGCAGCGCTCTGTGCCAGGAGCAGGGGATCCATTTTGCGGGGCTTCCCTGCACCATCGACAACGACATGTACGGGACTGATTACACCATCGGCTTCCATACGGCTCTTAACACCATCGTCGAGGCGGTGGACAAAGTGAGAGATACCGCGAGATCGCACCACAGGCTCTTTTTCGTGGAGACCATGGGGCGTCACAGTGGCGCTCTGGCGGTGGCCGCGGCGGTCGCGACCGGCGCCGACGCTGTTCTTATCCCCGAGACTCCGACCGACCTTGAGGCCCTGTCGGAGAAGATCAAGAAATCGTTCGCGAAAGCTCACAAAAGCTTTATCGTCATTGTGGCGGAAGGCGACGAGGCCGGAGACGCCATCAGTATAGAAAAGAAAGTCAGGGAGCTTTCCGGTGTGGAAGGCAGAGTCTGCGTTCTTGGGCATATCCAGAGGGGCGGCTCGCCCTGCGCTTACGACAGGATACTCGCTTCCGTTCTCGGTTACCGTGCGGTGGAAGCGCTCTGCGAAGGCAAAAAGAACATTTTCCTGGGCGTCAAAGAAGACAAGGTCACGATAACGCCCATCGAAGAGATCATAGGAAAAAAGAAGCCTTTCAAGAAGAGCTTTTTGGAAGTAGCCGACGTGCTCTGCACATAAAAATTGGATACTGTTATGGCTGAAGGAAAACTTTACATCATAGGCGCCGGACCGGGCGATCCCGAGCTTCTGACGATCAAAGCCGTGCGTTTGCTTGAAGAGTGCGACGTCGTATATCACGACGAGCCGATGGCCGAAGAGCTTTTAGCTTACGCGAAGAAGGCCGAGCTTGTTTCGCTTTCGGATGAAAGCGACGGCGAGACGATCTCCGCCGAGGCCGTGAAAGCGGTGATAGAGGCTGTGAAGAGCGGAAAATCCGTGGCCGTGCTTCTGGAAGGCGACCCGTTCATTTTCGGGATCGGCGCGGAAGTGGCGAGGAAAGCCGTGGCAGCCGGCTGCAAGTTCGAGCTGGTGCCGGGCATCACCTCCGCCTCGGCGGCGGCGATCTACGCCGGCATTCCTTTGACTTACAGGGGCTATGCTTCGACCTTGGCTTTCGCGATCGGGCATTCGAACCTGAACAGGCGCTACACCGACATCGACTGGCCGAGAGTGGCGATCGGCATGCAGACCTTGGTTTTCTTCATCAACGAGGAATCGCTCTCCATGGTGATAGAGAAACTTCTTGCCAACGGGCGCGACCCGAGGACGCCGGCGGCCATCGTCAGTTCCGGCACGCGCAAGGACCAGAGCACCATTGCCGGGACCTTGGGCGAACTTAGGGCTATGACCGAGGACGAAAGGCAGAACACGAACATCCCGATGCCGGCCGTTCTCATAGTCGGCGACGTGGTAGGTTTGAGATCTGAATTGAAGTGGTTTGAATAGGATGACGGAAGGAAGCGAAAGTCGGCGGAAAATGACCAGAGCGGCGGGCGTGAACAGTTTCTTCACGACCTTAAGCCGCATTTTCGGTCTCGTCAGGGATATGCTGATGGCGAATTATTTCGGCACCGGCTTCTGCTGTTCCGCCTTCGTCACCGCTTTCACTTTGCCTAACCTTTTGAGGAGGCTTTTCGGCGAGGGCGCCCTCGCTTCCGTTTTCGTTCCGCAGTTCGCCCAGGTCATGCAGGATAAGGGCAAAGAGGAGGCCTACAAGTGCGCTTCCATGACGCTCTCCTGGCTGGCGGTCATACTCACTTCCATCACGATCGTGGTGGCGGCCATTGCTCTGGCGGCCGTGCCGTTTTTGGATTTTTCGCCGAAGTGGCGTTTGACGGCTTTGCTTATCGCCGTCATGATGCCGTACTGCGTTTTCATTTGTCTGACGGCTTTGTGCGGCGCGATGCTAAATACCCTGGGGCACTTCAGCATGCCTGCACTGGCTCCGGTCTTTCTGAATATCTGCATCATCACGACGGTCTGGATCGGCGCTTTCTTCTGCCAGACCGGGTCTCAGGCGCACATCTTCTACGCCGCGCTGGGCGTTCTCTTAGGCGGCCTGGCGCAACTGGCCTTGCAGATCCCGGAACTCTGGAAGAGGGGATACCGCTTCAAGTTTTCCATTCCTCTCGATCATCCCTTCGTGAAAAAGATCGTGACCGTCATGATGCCGGCCGTTCTCGGTACGGGCGTGGCGCAGATCAACATTATGGTGGACCGCTATCTCGCCAACTCCGTCAACGAGCGCGGCGCGGCGGTACTTTACAACGCCGACAGATTGGTGGAGTTCCCGCTTGGCATCTTCGGCGTAGCGCTCGCGGTGGCGGCGCTCCCGGTCTTAAGCTTTGCCCACGCGCAAGGCGACAAGGACCGCTTCAAAGACGCCCTTGGTTTTTCATTGAGGCACTCAAGTTTCGTCATGATCCCCGCCATGTGCGGACTGATGATCCTGGGCGAACCGATCATCCGTTTGCTTTTGGAGCACGGCGAATTCACGGCGGAGAGCACTTCCTACACCGCTAAGGCGCTCTTCTATTACACGCTCGGTCTTCCCGGATTCGCGATAGTCAAGATCCTGGTGCCGGCCTTCTACGCCGCCAAAGACACCAAGACGCCCGTTATCATAGGTCTGGCCATGATGGTTCTGAACCTCACGCTGAACCTTATTTTGATGCACTTCATGGAGGAAAGAGGACTGGCGCTGGCGACGGCCATCAGCACGTACATCAACATCACGCTCCTCCTATTCTTCCTGAGGAAAAAGTGCGGGCCCTTGGGCCTCACCAACGTTACGCTTTCCTTTGTCAAAACGATCTTCAGCAGCCTTCTGATGTCGCTTGCAATAATAGCCGCTCTGAAGCTTCTGAGCGACCATCTGCCGCAGCAGGGGACCTTCCTTGCCAAATTCCTCCTGGTCGTCATTCCCATTATGACCGGACTTTTTGTTTACGCCCTTTCCGCCCTCATTTTGAAGCAGGACGAATGGAAGGAGCTTTTCAAAGCTTACTTCAGGGGCGCCAAGAAACCCAAACCCAAATCTGAAAACAAATAACAATCAACATTAAGCATAAATTATGACCCGCTTCATTTCCCTAACAATTGCCATGATTTTGGCCGCCCTCGTTTCGCAAGCCGAAAACGAAAGCCCGGTCTTCAACTATGAAAGACCGACCAACCAGGACCTCCTCAACACCAAGTGCGATCTGGAAACTTATCCCGACGCCGACACAGTCATCATGTTCTTGCATGAAGGCAGCCAGTACCAGGAAGACGGCACCGGCATCAGCGTCTGCGACGAATGCATCAAAGTGCTGACGGAGCCCGGCAAGCGCGACAGCCTTGTCGCGAGCTTAAGCTACAACGCGGCCTACGGCACGTCCTACTTCGTGAGGGT
>JAFYIM010000294.1 GCA_017538635.1 bacterium | reverse complement strand
CTTATAACAACGTCTATGGCAGCGTGGAGCTTGATGCCGGCCACTTCGGCGCCGCCCAGTTCCATCATGTTGTTGATATGGTGGATGTGATTGTCCTCGATAAGCGAGAAGACGCCGCCCATGCGGCCTATGATGCCGCCCTGTTCGCAGTGGTGGATGTTGTTTCTTCTTATGATGTGCGAGCCGATATTTTCCTTGAGCCAGCCGTGGTACTGTCCGCGGCAGACGGCATCGCGCTCCATCTGCGTCGGGCTTTTTACGTGCTTATATGTGAAGAAGTGTTCGTTCTCGGGGTCTAAGTATTTGCCGACGCAGATGCCGGCGCACTTAGAGAGGCTGATATCGCAGTCTTCTATTATCCAGCCCTTGGACCAATGCGGTCCTATCATGCCGTCCTGGAAGGCGGCGGGCGGCGCCCAGGTCGTGGCGGCCTTGTTGATCTTGAAGCCGCTGACGGTTATGAAGCCCACGCCGGTCTTGGAGGGGAAGAAGCAGCGGCGGCGGACCGTGATCTCAACTTTTTCCTTGTTGGGGTCCTTGTCCTGGAAGTTGGCGTAAAAGACCGTTTCGTCGCCCTGCTTTTCGGAGTACCATTGGTAAATGGAGGGTTCCGGATCCCAGCTGGTCTCGGACTTTTTTCCTTCCAGGCAGGCTTCGATGCTCCCTGCTTCATAGAGCGCCTGGTCGTTCATGAAGACGCAGCCGGTGTGCTTCGATCTGCCGGCGAAGTACCAGTCGCCGTAAACGTAGGTGGTGTAGGGATCGTAGTCGCCGAATACAGAAGTCTTAACGCTGGCGGTCCAGACTGTGCCTTTGTAAAGCTTCCAGCCGGTCAGAATTTCGGCGCCGGTTATTTCCGCGCCCAGAGGTTCGGAACTGCGGTAGGTTATCCTCTGCTCTTCCGTCCCGGCGTTCTTGGGATCGACGTATTCGCAGTAGAGCCCGGGGAGGACCATCACTTCATCGCCGGGCTTGGCGACTTGCGCGGCCTCGTTGATCGTTTGAAAAGGCTTTTCAATCGTGCCGTTTCCGGCGGAGCTTGCTTTGGCGTCAACGTAAATGGTCATAAGATCAAGTTATTTGGTTGCGGTTCGGCGTTTCCTGATCAAAGCTAAAAAGAGGTCGTCGGAAAGGCCGTAGTCTTTGTCCCAGGTTAAAAGCAGTCTAACCAGCGCGTTCTCGGAAAGCGCGGCATTTTCGTCGATGATGTCAGTTATTTCGTTCTGCTCTTCCAGAAGCAGCAGATAAAGCGCGGCGGCTTTTTTCATTTCCGGCCAGAGCAAAGGATCGCTTCTGAAAGCCTTCTTCTCTATGAGCAAGGTTTGGTACCAGTGTTCGGCGTTTTTAAAGGCGGAAAAAGCAAAGGAGCGCAATTCGCTGTTCCCTTTGAATTCGTCTATAAGCTTTATGGTAACGGGAAGAGTGCGGCCCAGCTGCGCCAGATAAGCCAGAAGGGTAAGAAGGTTGATTTGGCAGAAAGCCTCGAAGCCGAAGACCAGCGTCAGCTCTTCTGAGATAAGCTTGTCTTTCTCGGGGAGCGCTCCTATGACTTTATCGGCGTATTCCGCTTCGCTCTCGTTGTGAAAATGGGCGCGGACTTTAATGAAGGCGGGAGAAAAGATCTCGCTATCGCTTGGTCCGGCGATCATCGTTTCCCGCATGGGCGTGCCGTCGGGATAAATATCCTTAAGGGCGTCTCCGGGGATAATGCACAAAGGGACGGTCATTTCTTGGGCGTGGTGAGCCAGACGTTGTCTATGAGTCTTGTGGTGCCGAAATAGACGGCCAGGGCGACAAGGATCTTCTGGCCTTTTTTAAAAGTCTTGACTTCTTCCAGCGTTCCGCGGTCGCAGACGCTGATGTAATCGACTTTGGCCAGAGGAGAAGTCGCGATAATTTTGGCGATGAGCTTTTTCGTTTCCGCGGCGCTCTTGCCTTTCGCTACGGCTTCCTTGGCGGCTTTAAGGGATTTAGAAAGCACAAGGGCCTCTTGTTTTTCCTCGGAGCTCAGGTATTTGTTGCGGGAGCTTAAGGCCAAGCCGCTCTTTTCCCTGATGAGAGGGCATTCCACGATCTTTATGGGGAAGTCCAGGTCCCTTACCATGCGCTCAAGGATAAGAAGCTGCTGGGCGTCTTTCTTGCCGAAGCAGGCGTACTGCGGCTGCACGAGGTTGAAGAGTTTTGAGACGACGGTGCAGACGCCTTTGAAGTGGCCTATTCTCCTGGCGCCGCAGAGGAAGCGGGAAAGCGCTTCCTCGTTCACCCAGGCGGAGCGATCGTCAAAGTACATTTCCTTGGGTTGGGGGGCGAAGACCGCGTCGGCGCCCATTTCCTGGCAGACCAGAAGATCTTCCTTTAAAGTGCGGGGGTATTTGGCGAAATCTTCGTTGGGGCCGAACTGGGTGGGGTTGACGAAAACCGAGACCACAACGGCGTCAGCCAGCTGGCGGGCTTTTTTGATAAGCGAGGCGTGGCCGGCGTGCAGGGCGCCCATGGTGGGAACGAGGGCGATGGTCTTTCCCGCGGCTTTTTGGCTTTTTATAAATTTACGCAGCGCCGTTTTGTTCTTAAGGAGCAGAGGAGCCTTGTTCATATTGCCTCCCCTTTTATTCGCTTT
>JAFYIM010000293.1 GCA_017538635.1 bacterium | reverse complement strand
TCCAGGTCATATTGGGAGAGCTTGGCGTTCACGTGCGAGGTCATAAGGGAGCTTTCGCCCTTTTCCGTAATGATGTTGTAAAAATATTTCGCTACGCCAAGCTGCTGGTCGGCTTTGTCATGATCTCCGTTTTTCAGCGAACGCAGGGCGGAGGAAAACCAGTTGTCGCCTTTATTCTGAAGTATTTTCAAGTAGGCGCTCTTCTCGTTCGGGTTATCCAGGGAATCGAGGAAAGCTTCGACGCTGCTGCCGTTGTCGGAATCGTTGTTGATGAGTTCGTCGAATTTGTCCAGCTGTTCCTTGGAGAGGGAGACGGGCTTGGAAGCGGCAACCAGCTTCGATCCCATCTGCGGAGTGATGACTTTGTTCTCGTCAGCAGATCCGAGCGCTTCGTCAACTTCAGTCTCTTTGGCAGCCTGAGCCTGGAACTGATCCTGGGCAAGCCCTTGTATCTCTTCTCTCACGGCTTCCAGCGATTTGTCGACGACTTCCATGCGGTCGTTCAGCGACTGGACCGCCACGGTAAGCGGCACGTCGCTCGTCGGCGTCTGCAGGACAGGCTCTTTCTCATCCCTCAGGCTGAAAACTATGATGATGAGGATAACGAGTATCAGGGCCGAATTCAGGTACGGCAGAATGTTTTTGACGACAAACGCGTTTTTGCCCTGGCTTTTGGGAGCCTTATCGGGATCAAAGACATCTTGCATATGTCACCTCTAGTGGACTTTTATTCGGAGAGCAGTTCCTGTTCTTTCTCAAGGAACTCTTCTTCCGCTTTCTGTCTTCTGGCGGCGGAGGAATCGAAGAGAGGCTCGTAAGTGGGGGACGTCTTCGGAGAATAGGATTCCTCAAACATCTCGATAGTCTCGTTCTGCTTCGGGCTCTTGCCGGTCAGATAATACTCGGCGTCGTCAATGTGGTCTTCAAAGACTTTCCAGTCGTCCATGATGGTCTTGCGGCGGTCGGTGGAGTTCATCTTGTCCGTCAGGTTCTCCCTGGTCTCATCCTTGATGTAGCGGATGGCGTTCGGGAACTTCGTCTTGACTTCTTCGGTCAGGACTTCCTCTTCGGAGGAATCGAGAATGACCGTCGGGGTGATGAAGACCATAAGCTCGGTCTTGGACTGGCTCTTCACTTCGGAGCGGAAGAGATATTTTACGAGAGGAATATCGCAGAGCACAGGAATGGTCGAATAAGTTGTCTGGGTGGAGTCCTTGATAAGGCCGCCTATCACGAGCGTGTGGCTGTCCTGGACTACCACTTCCGTCTGGGCTTCGCGGTCGAGGATGATGGGTGGGGAAGTCGGATCGCTGGCGTAAGCCACGCCGCCGTCTTCTTTCACGGTCACGTGCACTTCCAGGGAAACTTCCCTGTGGCGGTTGATCCTGGGCGTAACTTCCAGTTCAACGTTAACGTCGATGTAGTCGTAGCTGTAGTCTCTCGTACTTGAGTCGCTGCCGCTGCGGCTGTAACGCGCGATAGGTATCTGCTGGCCGACCGAGATCATAGCCGTCTTGTTGTTGGAGGCGATGATCGACGGTGTTGAAAGAATGTTGATGTCGTTTATCTTTTCGTCGGTCTGCAGCGTGAAGTACGGATCAAAGTTTCCAGCCTTGTCGTATTTGCCGAAGGCGTAGTTGAAGCCTTTCATGGCGTCGGGAACGATCTCTTTCCTGCCGGATTCCAAGGCGGGGGACATGGTCGTGTCAAGGGCCTGGATAAGGTTGACGTGCTCGCCTTTTCCTAAAACTTTCTGCCAGCCGACGCCGAAGTCGAAGTCTTTTTCCCTTGTCACTTCCACGATGATCGCTTCGATGTAAGCCTGGGGAGTGCGCTGGTCAAGTTTCTTGACGACGGCCAGAACGGCGTCCAGGTACTGCGGGCTTGTCATGATAATAAGAGAGTTGCTGGGCTCGTCGATCTGGAAGCTCACTTTTCCGGAAAGGAAGCTCGTGCCGCTGCTGGACGTCCTGGTCCCTGTCGAACGGGAAGAAGAAGTGGAAGTCCTGGAAGAAGAATTCTGATTGCGGTTTCCCGACAAGTTGCGGTTCTGAGTGCTGCCTCCGGATGAAACGGTGGACCTGGAAACGGAGTCTGATCCGAACATGGCGACCAAGGTAGAGCTGATCTCCTCGGCCTTGGCGTGCTGCAAGGGATAGATGCGGTACATTTCGTCGGAATTTTTGCTCGGCGTGTCAAGATCGTGGATCAGGGCCAGGATCATCGGGAAATTCTGACGCGAGGAGAGAACGATCACCGCATGAAGACGGTCGTCCGGAATGAAAGTCGCTTTGCTAACGTTCGCCGAGGATTTCCCCAAGGACATGCTGGTGTTTTCGGTCGACTGGGCGGGAGGGTTCGCCCTGTTGACGGTGCCGCCGGAGGAGGCGTTGCGCTGCAGCGTCATCTGCCTGGCTGATTCGTCCGAAAGCACAGGCGAATTGAAGATCTGTTCGAGTTTACTGACCATCTCGTATTCATCGGCATACTGCATTGGAACTATCCTTATGTCGATGTCGCTGCCAGCTTTTTCCGTATCGATAAGATCGATGATCTCGAGCAGCCTTTTGATGTTGGCGCCGTTGTCGAAGAGCATCAATATGTTGGCGTTTTCATCTATTACCGAGCTTCCGCCCAGTCTGCTCATCAAGGGTTTGATGGTGTCGGCCAGCTGTTTGGCGGGCACGTATTTCGGGTAAATGATCTGAGTTCTGATGATGTCTTCGGTGTCAAGCTCTTCTTTGGAAGGCAGGACCGTTTTGATAGGTTCGCCAGG
>JAFYIM010000292.1 GCA_017538635.1 bacterium | reverse complement strand
TTTACGCCCGCTTCTCTTAAGGTTTCCAAGAGAGATCTAACGGATTGATGTTTTGTTCCCTGGTCAACCATGAGGAGTATGGTGCCTTCCGGATCCTGGTCGAGGAAAGGTTTAATTTTGGCTGGGATCTGGCTTTGGGGAGTCGGCTCGGCTTCGCCTTCAAGGTAGATCTCTTCGTTTTCAGTAAGAACTATGGGAGTCATGTCCCCTCTTACGGCGTCAGGGTCCTGGATGGTGGGAAGCGTAAGGTAAACTCCGGGGCGGTAGATCAGGCCGGAACAGACGAAGAGCGTGACAGCCAGGATAAGGAGAATATCGACGATGGGAGCCATGTCGAGAAGGTTGAGGAGCCTGGCGTGGCGTTTTCTCGTAAGATCAAGGCTATGTTCGTACCAGGGTCTAGGCATTTTCCTTTTCCAGGATGAGTTCGGTTATTTCGGAGCTGGCTAGCGACATGTCGTCCGTGAAATGCCTGACTCTTGAGGTAAGGTAGTCGAAGGCGAAATGGTCAGGGATCGCTATGAGAAGGCCGAGGGCCGTCGTAATGAGAGCCTGCCAGAGGCCTTTCGCGAGGGAAGCCTGCTGGACGAAGGGCGATTCGATCTGGATGGTGTAGAAAAGGTTCATAACGCCCGCTATCGTGCCCAGGAGGCCGATTAAGGGCGTTATCCTGGCCAGGGAGGCAAGGACCGAGAGATTGTGGTCAAGGCGGTTTATTTCGATCTGAGCGGTGCGGTCCAAGGCTTCCAGGATCTGGGCTCTTGATTCGCCGTAGCAAAGCAGGGCGGAATGAAGGATGGCGGCTACCGGACCGGGAGTCGTAGCGCATAAGGAGACAGCCTCGGCGATGCGGTTGGTCTTAACGAGGTTCCTGATGCCCGATGTGAATTCATGTGTGTCTATAGTGGCGCGCCAGAAATGAAAGTAGCGCTGGACAAAGACCCAGATGGAGACCAGGGCGCAGAAGAGCAAGGGATAGACGAAAAAGCCGCCTTTTTCCCAGAAGTCAAAGAAGAGCATCATAGAGATCTATTCCTCTTAATGGCTAGGGCTAAGAGAACGGTTATTAAGGCTATGATGGAGGGCTCGGGAGTCAGGACAATGTCCTTGGAGACGTAGTTGTCGAGGACCAGAGTCTCGGCGAAGTTGTCATAGCCTTGTTTCTGAGCGCGGATAATGACCTTCTGTCCGGCTTTCGTCGGGATGGAAAGCAAAGGAGAAACTTCGTTCGCGTAGTTGACGATGATAGAAGAAGTCGCGGAAGAGACAAGGCGGAACTGGTCGGCTTCGACGAGCTTGGCATCGGTATCTCTTACTATGACGTCAAGGCTGTCTACTCTCCTGCCCTGAGTTCTGCTGATGGCAACTTTGCGCATGGTGGAGGTGCCGGAGAAAGCGAAGTTGGTAGCTATGGTGTCATAGCCGTCCATGGAGATGATGACGGAGTCCGTTCCCTTGGGGGCGGAGATGTTGGAAGTGACGCCCTTGTTGTTGGTGCGTCCCGTAATGCCGAAGCAGTTTACCGTTACGCCCTCCATGAAGAAGGAGGACTCCTTGTCAATGACCGTCAGGTAGAGATAGGAATTACTGTTGCCCTCGCTCTTTTCGGGAACGACTTTCAGGGTGGAAGATTCGCTGACTTCTATGGGCTGGAAGGCGCAGTTCTGTTTGGCGAAGGTAAGGGTGGCGGGGCCGGCGTTCTCAGGCATGAGAATGGCGAAAGCGCCTTTGGCGTCAGTTGTTGTGCTGACATACATGGCTTTGTTGATAGCCGTAACTATTACGCCCTCCATAGGTCCTTCGCCCCAGGGGAAGTTGGTGACGACTGTGCCGGATATGAGCGTCCAGTTCGCGCCTATAATGCGAACGGGCTTCACAAAAGATCCGTAGTCTTGCGTGAGAGTGAGATGCGCGGTTTTGGAATTGAGACGCTGGTAAGTGACGGAAGTCGAGTCGGAGGCAAACGTGCCGTTGGGCTCACTCATGCAAGAGGTTTGGTCGGAAGCGATACTAGCATCGTTGAGGAAGAAGGCAACCGGTCCGTTGGCGGAATAGAGCAAGCCTTTGTAACCGGAGACCGTCACTTTTATGGTGGCGGGAAGGCTGAGGTACTTGCCGTCGGAAACGTAGAGCGAGAAGTAATAGACGCCGGGAAGCAGCTGCGCCGCGTCCGTATCCTTTTCGTTGGGGGTAAGGAGGGCGTTCTTGGTCGGGTTGCCGTTCCATTCTTTCCAGTAGTACTTCAGTTCGCCGGTATAGTCAGTTTCGACGGTGGAAGTCAGTTTGAGAGTTTTGCCGAAATCGAGCTCTCCTGAGGCGTTGCTGCTGATCTTGGGAAGGAACGCGGGAACTTCCTTCCTGAAGTCGAAGACATAATGGTATGTGTTGGTCTGGCCGAATTCGTCCTTGACTTCGAAGGTCTCGCGGTAGCAGTTGTCGGCTTCAAAGGAAAGCTTTATTTCGCCTTCGTCGAACCAGCCGGACTGGATCTTGGGAGTGCGGGCCTGGACTGCGCCGTTGCCGGAAAGCAATACGTCGAGAGTGACTTCTTTGTCATTGATTTCTTTGACGTTCAAAAGCATTTCCGGTTGGCTTTCCACGACCGTAAGAGTCGTGACGGCGTTGGTGAGAACCTTATCGTCATAGCCCAAAATTGAAAGCGTGACATTGTGTTCGCCGGACTCTATGTCCGTAGGAGTGTAATATGCGAGGTAGTTTTCTTCACTGGGAGAATCAATTTGGGATTCATCTATGCTCCAGAGATATTTGAGACCGTCGGAAGCGGAGGTGCCGTTGGCGGAAAGGAGGAGCGTGTCTCCCCTCTTTACGGTGTACGGGCCGTTGGGATTGATGGCGATAGTATAGGAATTCGGTTTGTTGAGCT
>JAFYIM010000291.1 GCA_017538635.1 bacterium | reverse complement strand
GCTTCGTCTTCCTTGGCGCATTTGACGGCAATGTCGCCTTCAAAGCAGCTGACGGCGCGGGAGAAACAATTCGCAAGCCAGCTTTGATATTTCTCGCCGGCCTTGCCGCTGCGCCCTTCTTTCCTGAAGATCTCCAAAGCGCTCTTCAAGATCTCCTCGACGAAGGATTGGCGCTGGGAAAGCTCGCGTTTTTTGTTTTCCCTCAGTCTCACGACGGAATGCCTTTCCCTCAAGGCCAGAAGCTCGGCGGTGTTTTCGCTTTTGTAGCGCTCGCTGCGTTCGGCTGCCTCAGCTTTAGCGTACTCCACCTCGCGGTCGGCGATCTTCTTTGCGACCCTTACGGCGTTCTCCGCCTCGGCGCTGGCGTTCTCCAGTATCTCTGAAAAAATCTTTTCCATAATTTTTTTAGAGTTTCAAGCCCAGTGACCTCTGCACGACGGCCATGATGTCCTCGACGGCTTTCTCGCCCGTGGAATCCTCCACGCTGAGAACGAGCGGCAGATGCTTTCTGAAACGGTATTCGTCGAACTCGTTGCCAAGAGCGTTGGCGATGCTCTGGGCGACGAGAATAAGCCCGATGTCCTCGTCCTGAAGCATTTTCAGAATGGCCGTCCTGGCTTCCTGCGCCGTTTTGACGACCACGCCGTCGATCCCGGCGAAGCCGAAGCCGCGCACAGTTATTATGTCACCGACTATCTTGATTTTCACGTTTTTTTATTTGAAAAGGATCATGAAGGCGATGATCGTTCCGTAAAGGCAGATACCTTCAGCTAAGCCGAGGAAGATCAGGGAACGGCCCATCAGTTCGGGACGTTCAGAGACGGCGCCCAGAGCGGCGGAGCCGACGATGGCGACAGCCGTGCCGCCGGCGATGGAGCCTAAGCTGACGGCGGCCGCAGCGGCCCAGAATCTCATGGTGTTGCTTTCCTGCTGGGTAGAGGAAGCGGTGATGGCTTCCGTTTCATCAGCCTGGGCGTTCATGGGGATCGCCATAGGGACCAGAACGACGGCCAAAATCGCTGCGACAAGCGCAAAACTCCTGCTAAAGCGGGATCTCAGATTGCTTTTCATTTGTTACTCCTTATTTAAATTTTGATTAAATGCTAAACGTCGTCCACTCTCAAAGGATCGTACTTCACGCCCGAGCCTCCGAAGAACTTCGAGAAAAACTCGTAGTATTCCAGACGCAGGCACTGTATGAAGACGATCAGCCCTTCCAAGAGCATGACAAATATATTTCCCACGATAATGGAGACGATGTAAGAAACTTTGGACGAGCCGCTGGCGCCCGGTCCGCTCCAGCCTCCCCCAACGTCGGCCAGGATGTAAACCACGCTCATCATGACGGCGTGGTTCATGCCGAAGGCGCCCACACGCATGAACGAGATGGTGTTGGTCATCAGGCTAAGAATAATCTCGACCGGCTTGAAGAGCTGCTCGGCCAGGCCTTCGTCCTCCGTCTCTTCCTCTTTGGCGGCCAGGAGCGCCTCTTTGATAGCTTTCCTCTTCAGGACAAGGCCCCAGACTATATCGCCGAAAAGAACCGCCGCCACAGGCACGATAAGCATCGCTACGGCCAAACCTATGGAAAGCGTTCCCTTCCTCACGACCATGTAATAGAAGAGCGCGATGGCTGTCCAGTAGAACACGCTACTCAAAAGTCCCCATTGGCCGAAAATGGCCTCGCGCCAATTTTTGCGCATGATGGCCTGCCAGACGTTCAGCAATATGCCCAGCGTCAGAACGAGCGTTCCCACGAAGATCGCGCTGGCGATAAGCTTGATACTATCCTCGGCGGGATGCAGCCAAAGAGCCGGAATCAATTCCTCGTTTCCGAAGACGGAGCCGTACATGAAGCCGAAAACGATCGCCGAAACGCCCACGCACATGAAGAGCTTGCCGGTATCGGAAAGCGGAGCGAGCTTCTTGTTGAAAGCTAAAAAGGCGCCCAGCAAAACGAAGATCAACCCCTGGCCGACGTCGCCGAACATCATGCCGAACAAAACCAAAAAAGTGATGGCGACGAAAAGCGTCGGGTCAATGCCGTTGTACTCAGGGTATCCGTAAGTCGTGACCAGTGGCTCGAAGGGCTTCAGGAAGGAGGGATGGTCGAATTTCGTCGGGACCGTGGCCGCGCCGCTCCTGACGACGCTCACAGCTTCGCCTTCCGCGTCTTCCGGGCAGGAGATGTCATAGATGAGCCTGCCTTCCAGCAAAACGGAGAGCTCCTCCGCGACCCTTTCTGCGACTTTTTTCGGCACCCAGC
>JAFYIM010000020.1 GCA_017538635.1 bacterium | reverse complement strand
TCCTCTTCCTTTTTGATGCTGACGATGAGCTTTTTGACGATGCTGGCCAGTTCCTGGTCAAAGCGGTAGTCGGCTCTCGTTATGTAATTGACGCGGTCGTGGCGGATGAGGTCGCAGACCTGGGAGTCGTCGTCGCCCTGATAGACGCCGATGGAGCGGCCGCCGTTCAGCTTTACGAGCTTCATGCAGGGAACGTCCGTAAGCCCGTCGCCGATGTAGATCATGTTGCGGTACGGGATGCGGCGTTCGCTTTGCGGCGTGAAGGAATTCAGGGCTTTGGCTTCCGTAATATCGCGTATGCCTTTGTTGATCCTGAAGATGAACTGCGTTTTACTAGTGTAGTTCAAAGCAAGGGCGGGCCAGATGGGCACGCCGTTCTCGTCGTAGAGGAATTCGCTGGCGTAAATTCCGGAGAATTCCTCGGCGAGTCCGGTGCCTAAGATGATCTGCGTCAAACCGGAGGAGACGATGTAGTGCTCTATTGCAACGCCTTCAGTTTCGCCGAATTCCCGGATCTTGGAGAACCACTCGGGAATGCCGGGCAGGAGCTCCACGGTCTTGCCCTGTTCTTTCAAAACGTTTTTGGTAAGCAGCACTTTGCCCCTGGCCATCTTCGTCATCATGAACATGTAGGCCAAAATGGGATCCATCTGGTTTTTAGAGGCGAAGTCGTTCACTTCCTTCCAGAAGGTGACTGAGTCCATTCCCAGACTGGGAATGAAGGCGTACTCCTGCATGTCCTTTGTGCAAAGCGTCTTGTCAAAATCGTAGATCAGGGCGACTATTGGTCTTTCACTCATTTTTCGTAAGTTTGAGTTGAAGTTTTTCAATGCGGTTGTTTATGATCTTCAGGATCTTTAAGCTTCCCGCCGGGATCTTCACTTCCTCGCCTTCCACGGGAAGATGTCCTAGCTTGTAAAGGGCATAGCCGCCGATCGAGTCGAAGCTTTCGTCATCCGGCAGGTTCAGTTCCAGCATGTCGTTAAGGTCGTCCACAAGGACTGTGCCGGCCATCTCGTAAGTCGTTTCGTCGATCTTTACTATCTCCGGGGAATCGGCGTTGATGTCCTCTTCTGGCAGTTCGCCCACGATCTCGCTGATGATGTCGGTGGCGGTAATTATGCCGGCCATGCCGCCGTATTCGTCCACTACGATGGCGATCTGGGTGTTGGTCTTGCGCATCTCAATGAGAAGCTCTGCCACGCGCTTCGTCTCAGGAATGAAGTAGGGCTTCCTGATGACGGCGGAAAGGCTCGGCATCTCTTCGTCCTCACTCCATTTGTCCATGACGTCCCTGATGTACAGGATGCCTTTGATGCGGTCTATCGTTCCGCTGTAAACCGGAATGCGCATGTGCCCCTCTTTTATGCCGAATCTAACGGCTTCCTTCAGCGAAACGGTATCCTCGATGGCGGAGACCACCGGGCGGGGAGTCATGACTTCCCTGGCTATCGTGTCGCCGAAAGCGAAGACAGACTGGAGCATCTCGTGCTCATGCTCGTCGATCTTCTTTTCGTTCTCGTCTTTCAGAAGCTCCTCGACCTCGCTGGCGGTGGACAGCACTTCATCCTGGCTGATGTCGTAGCCGGCTCCCCTGATGACTTTCCTGGTCAAAAAGAGGCAGAAACTGTTGACGGGGCGCATGACGTTCGAGATGAATTTCAGGAAGCCGAAATGCTTCACGGGAAGATCCTTCTTCAAATGGACGCCCACGAACCACGGCACGCAGCAAGCGAAGACCAGAATAAAGCTAAGGAGGAACAGGGTCATTAAAAGCTCCTGCCACCACGATCTTATGACGAAGGTGTCGAAGAACCAGTTGATGACGCTGGTCATGTAGATAAGGGCGACGGCCTGGAGGAGGTAAAGCGAGATCCTTATCTTGTCGGCGTATTTCAGCCAGGCGTTGATGAAGTTGGTGTCCACTTTCTCATCTTCTATGAGATCTTTCACCGTCAGATGGTTGGCTGCGGTGTTGGCGGTGGTAGCGTAAACGCAGGCTATGAACATGACGACAAACATTCCGAACAGGATGTACGCTTCCGGAGAAGTCAGGACCTCCTCTATAGGTCTTTGAGCCTCTTTAAGCGTGCGCGCTACGAAGTCGAAATTGTTCGTGGCCAAGGCCTGGGAGAATTTGGCGAGGCCGGCGGAATGCAGATGGTCTAAAAATTGTTGTAGGGAAGGATCCATTATTTTGTGGTGTAGAAATTAGAATGCCAGGCTTTGACATATTTTTCTTGTCTGGCAAACATAGTGCGGCGGTCCCTGCAGTTCAGGTCGTCGTAACCGAGACAGTGCAGGGTGCCGTGAATGGCGTAGCGGACGATCTCCTCGGGGAAGAGAACGTCGTTTTCAAGAGCGTATTTCAGCGCGTGATCGACTGAGAGCACGACATCGCCGCAGGCGGGCTCGAGAACGTTAGCATCCGCCAGATCCTCAGGCGGGAAACTGATGCAGTCGGTCGGCGTGTCCAACCCCATGAAATCTTTGTGATAGCGTCTGATCACGGGGTCCCTGACCAGCATGATGTTCATGCCCATCGTCCGGGGCGCCTTCTCAGATTCCAGAACGTAAGCGATGATCTCCTTTATTCTGAGATTGGCGATCTTAACGAGGCGCTGCTTGTTGTAAATATTGACTAGATATTTCATGAGCGTTCCAGGAAAAAGCGCGTGTGGGTGAAGGCGATGAGCGCGGCGGCCAGGATAGCCGTTCCGAGATAGATCCGATCAAGCGGGTACTGCCAATAAACGAAGAAGGGCAGCGTCAGGGCGCCCGCGATTGAGGCGTATTTCATCCTGCGAATTAGTAGCATGGTGAGCGCGATGACCGCAAAGGAAAGCAGGGCCGCGTTCGGCGTCAAGATAAGGAAGCCGCCCATGATGAGCGCCAGACCAAGTCCTCCCCAGCCGCAGACGTAAACGGAAAAGTAATGGCCGAGGACTGCGAAGATCAAAGC
>JAFYIM010000290.1 GCA_017538635.1 bacterium | reverse complement strand
TCCGAAACGCCGTTGCCGATGAAGATGTCGTCCGGCGTGACGCCCTTGACGCCTTTGCCGACGTGATACTGGGCGATCGCTTCCCTGGCGGCCTTCATACCGCGGAAATCGCAATAGGCGACAGCCTTGTCAACATTCTCCACAAGAGCTTTTCTCATGCTCTCGGGCAGCTTGAAGCCGAAAGTCGCCGGATTGCCGGTGTTGAGGCGCAAAACTTTCTCGCCTCTTTCGATCATCTTCAAAGATTCGAAATACAAAGGTCCCCTGATATCGGAGTGGACGTCTTTAAGCGTAACGGATTTGACGATAGGTTCCATATTTTTCTCCTGAAAAGAAAAGAAATTATCAGGCGACTATTTTAGCAAATATCCCTTTTAATTCCATCCACCCACGCCCTGCCTTCCAAACAAGCGGAACAGTTCAGCCCACGACATAAAACAATTGTTCAATCAACCGAATTTTCCTGCAAAAGCCACTTCCAGACGGGAACAACTTTTATTCCGGATTCGAGTTCCGCTTCGTCGTCCCAGGTAACGATAACGCAATCGTCTATGTGAAGGGTCTTTTGAGCCTGCTCCAACGCCGCCTTTTCGCGATTTAAAGTTTCCTGGTCGTTTATTGTCCAGGCAACCTGTATGAGCCTGCGTTTCTTCGTCACCATGTTGAGGACATGGAAGTCAACTTCAGTTCCGTCTGAATTGGAAACATATTTTATCCTGTTTAGGCCGCGCCTAAGCGCCATAAACACGAGGTTTTCCAAGAGCCATCCGTTCTCGGAATCGCTCTTTACACTCATAGCGCGTATAAGCCCTGTGTCGATAAGATAATACTTTTCCGGATTCACCCGCTTCACCGCGGGAGAATCTGACATTACTGATACCGGATAGACGAGATATGCGTCCGCAAGCCAGTCAATGTAATTTGATATGCTCTCACGGTTAGCGGAAATAGTAATGTTTTTCAAAACATTTGAGATATTTCTCGTTGAAAGCTTGCGAGCATAATTGTGGAACAAACAATCCAGCGTGTAACGGAGGGCCTGAGTGCTGGCTATTCTGTGTCGCTCAATAACGTCGCGGTAAAGAACAGCATCAACGTAGCCCTGAAGAATCGCAACTCTCATACGCGGTGAAACATCCTGCACATCCGGGAAACCTCCACGCTCAAGATATTCGCGAATCGCCTTGCGTAACACGCCTTTCAGACGCGGAGTAAACCCCAGGCGGGGCGGTTGTTTCAGAATCCCGTTGAAACGCAAATATTCCGCGAATGATAAAGGAAACACTTCTATCGGTACGGAGCGGCCTCGCATCTCGGTGGCTATCTCCTCAGAAAGCAGCTTGGAAGATGAACCCGTCAGGCAAAGTTGAATGCGCTTTGAATCCACGATACGCCTAGCGTAAGTTTCCCAACCTTCCACCTTCTGGAGTTCATCCAGAAAATACCAACATTTCTCCTTGCTGTATTCAGGATATAATTCTGCATGGATCTCATCAATCAAGCGCAAGTCGGAAACTTTCAGGTCGCGTAATCTGTCATCTTCGAAATTGATATGCACTATGCAGCCAAGCGGCACGCCTGATTTTATTAATTGTCCGATTCGCTCATATGTTACAAAGGTTTTTCCCGTGCGGCGCATACCTTTAATGACGGTCGCCGCCCGGAGTTTTTCCACATATTCAACGTCGCGCGGCACAATTCCATCCGGCAGACCATTGTCATAAAATTCGCATATGACCTCTGTCAAAGCTTTTTTCATAAAAACCTCTTTTTTTATCTAAACTACCGCCATTATACTAAATAGCAAACAGAAAGTCAAGCAATTGGCAAGCAAACCTTGCCAATATTTTATTAATTTGGCAAGTAAATCTTACCAATTTTTCGTTGCCGGATTTTGCAACAAAATGCCGATCGGAAATTACAGGACCGTTTCAAGCCAATTTTTGACTTCTTCCGGCTTTTTCACCAGCTTCTCGCCGGCGATCGTTGCGCCTGGCATATAGGGCGAAAGCTTTTCGGCGCTCTTGCCCATGCCGCCTCCGCCGGAAGTCGCGAAAATAAAAACGCGCTTACCGCTCCAGTCGTAGCCCTGGCAGAAAGTGTTGACGACGTTCGGCGCGCAGCCGTACCAAATGGGGAAGCCCAGAAAGACCGTGTCGTAATCGGAAAAGTTTTCGATCCTATTTCCAACCGGCACTTCCTTCTTGCCGAATTTTTCCTTGTTGCAGCGGGCGAAAGGATTGATCCAGCGAAGGTCGGCTTTGGAATAGGGCTGGGCGGGCTTAATCTCAAAGATGCTCGCGCTGATGGCGTCCGCGATAACTTCGGCCACGGCGGCGGTCCTGCCCGCCTCCGCAGAAAAATAGGCAACCAAAACTTTCATGTCTTTCTCCTTTTTAACAGATTATATTCAAATATTCTTTCAGGCGCTCCCGTTCTGCTTCGGCGAAGAGCGCTATCATCGGGACCGTACTGTTGTTTTTGTGATAGGCGTCGAAGGCGGCGTAATATTTCATGCGGTCTTCGTACTTTATGCTGACGGGAAGATAGCCCGCTTTCATCAGCGTGAAGTTTGCCAAAAGCCGGCCGGTGCGGCCGTTCCCGTCTATGAAGGGATGGATCGCTTCGAAACGGATATGGAAGAGCGCGGCGGTCACCAAGGGATGCTTTTTCGCTTTTTTAAGATCACGCACCCAATCCTCCATCAGAGGTTTGATCAGGTACGGCTGGGGCGGCGTGTGAGAGGCGCCTGTTATGATGACGGGAAGGCTGCGGTAGGCGCCCTTATCCTGAGGCTTGTCGGCGAGGACGAGGGAATGCAGCTGACGGACAAAAAGCTCGGACACAGGATCGCCGGAGGAAACGAATTCTTCCAGGAAACAGAATGCGTCTCTGTGCCCGATAGCTTCCAGGTGATCCTTCAGGGGCTTTCTGCCCACCGTCATGCCGGCTAAAACCATAGCGGTCTCGCTCAAAGTTAGCGTGTTGCCTTCGATGGCGTTTGAGGCGTAGGTGTAGTCAACAAGGAAGGCTTCGCGCAAACGACCTCTCTCGCCTTCGGTCAGTGGGCGGGCCTTTCTAAGCTTTTCCTTCAGCGCGTCAACTTCCGAAAACAGCGCGCGCAAGGAAGAGGGGATGCCCAGGCCGCGCAGGCTGCGGCCGTCAAGGGGCTTTTTTGCGTCAGCGGGGATCTTCCAGAGCTTTCCTTGGCGTTCCGCTCCGGGAATCTGTTCTTTTTCGCACATAACTCTTACTCTACGGTCGGATATGCCCCAGCGCGAAGCTATCTTCACGCTAGACACGAATTTTATCGTCCCCTCTTTCATGGTTAATATGCTAGCAAATTTGCGGAATAATAGCAAGAGCAATTATCCGCAAATTATGCCTTATATTATTCCGCAAGCTTTTTGGCAAAACGCTTGGGCCAGGCTCTATAATAGCTGCTCTTTGGATTTTTGGCTTTCTTGAAGCACAGATGATAGACGTTGCTGCCGTCCAGCCGCAGCACGAAAGTTCCCCAGGAAGTTATCATCGGCGTTAAGGGGTTTTTGAGTTTTCCGTTTTCAAAAATTACCGCCTTGGTGATCTCCCAGCCTTCCGGCATTCCGACTTCGGCTTTTTTCGGTTTGTGTTTACGGATGATCTCGGCGGCCTTCTTCCAGTCGATAACATGCCAACATCCGTCCGCAATGCGCGGTTTGCTGGCGATGAGCGTTATGCTTTTTCCAACGGACGTTTCCGTAAAAGATAAGGTTTTCATTTTTCCTCCTTACATTAGGTTTTAATATTTCGGATCCCTAATAAGAAGGCCAAAGAAAAACGCCCATCGTCACCGACGGGCGTTCTTCTTTTTTCGCCTATCGGTCAAGCTTTAGCACCTTACAAAAGTTCGCAGGTTGCTATGCGGTCAACGAGCTTGTCTCTCGCGCATTCTTAATAGGTCACCTCCATTATCGCATAAATAAGGGAGGAAAAATATGTCTTACTGTCGCAAAATTGCGACATTTCGTATGCGTCTTTATTCCTTCGGTTCGTAGTAGAAGACGCGGGAAGCTTTGAGATTGGCGCCTTCCTTGGGATTCAGAAGCTTTACGGTCACGGTGTGAGGGGCGTAGGGGAGGTCGTACTTCCAGCAGAGCGTATCGATCTTCCTGCGGTAGTCGGAGCTGTTGGGGAAAGTCTTCACGGGCACGCCGTCAACGATAAGCTGCAGCTGAGATTCGTATTGGGGATCAGGGCAGCTAAGATGGCCGTGGATGGCGAAGCCTTTGCCTGTGAAAGTAAAGGTGTTCTGCTTGCATTCGGGAGTGCCTAGGAACTCCAGATCCTTGGCCAGTTCCACCGGGCGCATGTTGGGGAAGCTCTTTTCGTAGCGGACGGTCTGGGGCTCTTCCCTTACGATCGTGACTTCGGTCTCGTTGGTGGAACCCTGGTTGGCAAGGACGTTCTGGATGGCCAGGTCATAAACGGCCTGGTAGGTCTTGTTGAGATTCAGTTTCGTGTAGATGAAATCGATGTCCTCGGTTTCCCTGAGATTCGGCATCCAGTATTCCGGGATGTTGGAGTATCCGATCATGGTGGCGAGAATACCGGCGGCGGTGGAGGGGTTGCAGTCGGAGTCCTGGCCGCAGCGAGTCGCTATCTCCATAGTCTCCTTGAAGTCCTTGTTGCCGTACAAAAGGCCCATGACGACATAGGCGCTGTTCATGGTGGCGTCGATGTTGCCGGGCGCCAGGATCAGCTCGGGGCAGCCTACGTCTTCGCTATAGGCATCGTTATACAGAGTCCAGCAGCGCTTCCAGTCCTTGGGATCTTCCTTGTACCAGGCGATGACCTGGCTGATCCTTTTGTAAAAGTCGCTTTCAGGCGGGATGGTCTGCAAGGCTTTTTCCACGACGGTCAGCACGTTGGTCTCGAAGAAGGCTTCCGTGTACATAGCGCCGGTGAAGACGCCGCCGTACCAGCCGTCGCCGTAGTTCATGATGTGGCCGATCCTGTCGGAGATCTCGGAGGCCGCGTTGGGCATGCCCGGGGAGATCAATCCCGCGAAGTCGCTCTCGATCTGGTAGTCGATGCAGTCGGCGTGGGGATTGTTGAGCCAGTGGCCGGATTCCGGCGGCATGACGCCGTGCAAGACGTTATAGCGGGCCGCCTGGTTGGCGTGCCAGAGACCGTAGTCGCGGTTGGCAAATTCCACGGCGAATTCTTTCGCGTCCGCATGGATGCCTTTCTTCTGCATGACTTCAATAAAAGTCAGATCCATGTAGATGTCGTCGTAGAGAGTCGGGATCTTGTCGAAGAAAAATTTCAGGTGTCCCTCGGGATATTCCAGTATCCTGTCGTCCGGGATCATCACGCCCCTGTAGCAGAATTCCGTCGGGCCGCCGTAAGCGCAGCCTATTAGCTGTCCGGCCCAGCCGCCTTTAATTTTGTCCATCAATTCCGCTTTCGTAATGGTCGCGGTCTGGACCTCGGGCACAACGGGGCATCTTACGACCTGAACTTCCTTGGTCTTGCAGCCGGCTAAAAGCGCTAGAGCAACGAGCGCGCAAAGCAAACTTCCTTTCTTCATTTTTTGTTTTCCTTAATAAGTTCTTCGCAAAGTCTGGCGGCGGTGCCGACGCAGCGTTCGCAGGGACGGTTAGAGTAATACTTGGTGGTTCTTGCCTCCGGCGTCGGAGGCGTGGGAGCGTCTTTACTAAGCTGAAGGATCTCGCGGCAGATAAGGGAGCCGTGCTCCTTCTTGAATTTTTCCGCCAGTTCCTGGATGAGGGCGTAGTGGGCGGCCTTCTCTTCCGGGGTCTCGCCGTCGGCGTAGCCTCTAAGGAGCCCGGCAACCATGCAAAGCCCGGAAAAGGCCCCGCAGACTTCCCTAAGCCTTCCTATGCCTCCTCCGAAGGAAGAGGCTATCCTGAGGGCCGTGGCTTCGTCTACGCCCAGCTCCGGAGCGAAGGTGGCGAAGACCGCCTGGGCGCAGTTGCGCCCCTCAACGAATTTCTTTCTGGCTAATTCTTCTTTTTCCATCATTAATCTTCCGTGAAGCGCGGTTTCAGGATAAGGATCTTGAACTCGTGGGGCTCCACGAGTGTTTTATAGACTGTTTCCTCAGGCTTCTTAGGGGTAATTATACCTAAACTTTCTCCGCTCCAGAGATCGGTTAATTCCGCTTCCCAATCCGCTTCCAGCTCGATATCCCGATACGTGAAGGATAATTCCTTTTTTTCGGAGGATCTGTTGAAGAGCGCTACGGCCCAGCGCAAAGAACTTAGCTCTCTTCTCCATACTTCGTAACCGTTGGTAGAGGAGTATTCCTTGCCGTCAAAACCGTACTTCTTATAGCAGCGCCCCTGCACGCACAGGGGGTCCTGATCCAGGGCGATGTAGCCTTTATGCGTCAGGATCACCTTTGCCGTGGTGTCCAGTTTCCTCGGATCGCCGCCGATCATCAAAGGCGCGGCCGTGAAGCACCAGAGCCCGAAGTTGGCGCGATATTCCATATCCGTGCAGCCCGGTCCCATCCAGTCGTTGGCATGGCGCATTCCGCAGACCAGGAAATCCGGATCGTTGTAATTGCCCGGCCTGGCGTAGTCCGCGATAGACTGCATGCCTTTCTCCATGGCGTCCGTAACGGACCACAAGCCCGCGTTGCCGTCGAACTGGTCCCTGATGTCGTAGCCGATGCGCCACATCGGACCTACGCCGTGCGCCCACAGCCAGGGCTTGCTTCTGCCGTGCTCGCAGAGGTTGTAGAAGATCTTCCTCCCAGACGCCCTAAGCGCGGCTCCCATCTTAGTATATTCCCTGATGAAGTTGCGCTCCGGATCTCCTTCCGCCGGATGATAATCATATTTGAGGTAATCGAAGCCCCAGTCCGCGATCTGCTTCGCGTCGCTGAACTCGTGCCCCAAAGTCCCCGCATCCCCATGCCAAGTGGTCACGCCGCAGCCCAGATAGATCCCGGCCTTGAAGCCCAGAGCGTGCAGCCTGCTCGTCAAAAATCTCATTCCGTGCGGGAACTTGTCTTTTCTCGCCACGAGCTGGCCTTTTTCGTCGCGCTCCTTTTCCAGCCAGCCGTCGTCAATGTTGATGTAACGGTAGCCTGCCTCCAGGTATCCGTTGTCCGCCATACACCTCGCGATCTCGAGAACGTCCTTCTCCGTAGGATCGCAATTCATCGTGCAGTAAGAATTCCAGCCCATGGGCGGCGCCGGCTGGCTCATCGCTGTGTTGTCATAAAACTCATCTATGTCCATCGCGTTCTCCTTTTTCAAGGCCTTTTGCTTTTTTATTTCTTCTTTGTCGCTGCTTTTTAACTTTTCCTTGCGCCACTCGTCATCCTTGGACAGATCGCTAAAGCGAAATCTGTCCAGCATATATTCGTCGCCTTCTTGGTCGTACTCGTAATCAGGTTTCAAGAAATAATACCAGTAATTGGTCTTGTAGGCGGGATCTTCATAATATTTTTCTATATGCGGACACATTTTCCACGCGTCTAAATCCCGTGGGGAATACGCGGTGTCTTTGCCTTTCAGCCTTTTTTGCGCCTCCCTATATCCTTCGCAGGGAGGAAGCGTGAAATTGTCTTTTTCCCTTTCCCACCAAACCATAAACGTTTCGTTGGTCTTGCCTTTGGGCCAAAGCGCGCTAAAATTCCGTTCCAAGGATCTGTCGCCTTCCTTTATGGCCTCGTATATGAAGGGAGCGAAATGATACGTCAGCCCGCCGGCGTCTTCCAGCAGTATTTTTACGATCGTTTCCCTGGGTTTTTCTCTTTTGTTTTCTTCTTTCCAACATGCATACCACATATCCCAGACTTTAGGCAAATATTTTCTCCACTCGTACCAGAAGCAGATTTCTCCAAATTGCTCCGATCCTCCGTAGCTCCAGAAGAACAAAGGACCTCCGAGGCCGTCAGCTTTGCGGAGAAGATCTTTCGCTATGGCGTTTGCTTTATAATCTCTCCAACTTGAATTCGGAGCCGGCTGATCAGAACGAATCATCAAGCTCATATGCTCAAAGGAGAGCTCTTCGTTAAACTTCATGACATAAGTCCAGAGCTCAGCCGGTACGAGTTCTTTGATTTTTCGGTTGGCCGTTTCCAAATAATGCGCTTTGTTTGTCTCGCTGATACCCGTCTCAACAAAGAATTCGCTCCAAACCATATCCCTGAAGGCGTCATTATCTTCCAAGTACGCTTTAATGTACATAAGGTCCTTGAATTCCTCATAAGTCAGGTCCGAAGCCTCTGCAAACCAGACGAACAGAAGCAAAAAGAAAAGCAGAGCTTTTTTCATAATTTCTGGGTCTCCCGGATCATAGCCATATTTTATTACCTAAGAAAATTATACTAAAACATTGGCGAGCCTAATATGTAATTTCTTGGGATAAATCCCAAAAAATTATATATCAGCATTTTTCTCATCTCAGCTCCTTCATCAGCCTGTCGTAATCCGCCAGCGCGTCTTCCGTTTGCGCGATCATTTCCCTGACCTTTCCCGCAGAGACATTGTATCTTTGGGCTTCCTTGATGAGATCTTCGTCGGTTATGCCGCATCCCTTGCCGTTGACCATGGCCGTCTGCTCGCCGTTTATGCCAGAGGATCTCGTCAGATCGTAGGCGGGGGACAGATGCCACTCTCCCGCTTTGTCAAGGAGGAAGGTGAAATTTTTGCTGTGGTCATCTTTGTTTCCCGCTTTTACGTTAAAGATCATCAAGCGGACCATCTGCTCAATGTCCTGCTGATTTTTCGTTAATAGCTGCGTCAGCCTAAGCAGACTTGCATAATCTAAACACGGTATCCTGAAATCAGCATGCAGCAACCCGCTGGCGGAATGGATGTGGATCTTTTGATTGCCTTCCCGGTCGAAGCGCTTTGTTCCGAAATGCCCGCTGCTGTTTTTAGAAGGGAAAAGATATGTTTCCGTCATTTTTATGCCGGCCTTTTTCGCTATCAGGGAATAGACGTATTCATGCAGCCCCAGATCCTTCCTGTCTCTCTTATTGGAGAATTTTATGATCCAGGATGAAAATCCGTCCGGAACAGCCCTGCTGTTTTGAACGATCTTGCTTTTGTCATCCGATACCAGCGCCGTTATCTTCGGCCTGGCGCCACCCGAAGATCCGTTCAGCGCCACCAATTCGTCCAGCATTTCCTGGGAGCGTCCCACCAGGATCTTGTCGGCCTCGCGCGCCAAGGAATCCAGGATTATCTTTATTGTTTCCTCCGCGCCTTCCTCCGCCGGCTCGTATTCCAACGCTCCGAAGGGATCTTTGCCTATCAACCGCAGCCTGTCGATAGGACCGATCTCGTTATATGAGATGTTTCTCCGCATAAGCTGGCGATCCAGCAGCAGACATCCCCAGCCGTCCGGAAGACTGTCGTTGAAAACTCCGAACAGCCCGCCGGCAAACATCGGATCTCCTTCAAACAGCCCCGGCCGCAGCGGCAGTTTGAAAGGCGAGACTTCCAACCCGAAATTAAAAAAATCCGGCGCGTACTCGAAAAAAATGCGGCCTTCTCTTTGGGACAGAAGCCCCATGAGCCGGCGCTCTCCATAAGCATTGTAAAAGACTTTCAGATTCATTTTAATTTTCCTCTCCGTCTCTCTTTTCTCTCGGGCTCTTCATAAAACAAGCTCCTGGGCTTCGGATCTTCCTTGAACAAGGAATAACACTCGTCCAGGCAGTCCAAGACCAAAGCGATGTTCAAAAGGGAAGCGAAGGATATCTGCCCCGTCTTTTCAAAGCGTTTAAGAGATCCGATGCTCATGCCCGCTCTCGCGGCCAGCCCTTGCTGAGTCAGATTCCTGGCCAGCCTCTTAGCTTTCAATCGACCGGCGATCTCCATAGATACTTCCCAAGGCGTTTTCAACGATAAAGACATTATATTATCCTTTAATTATGTTTTAACCATATAAAG
Source organism: bacterium (assembly GCA_017538635.1). The sequence goes on along the minus strand of JAFYIM010000290.1, from coordinate 67 downwards.
TATAACATATTATCTTTTAAAAAGCAACCACAAAGGAATGAAACAAGCACAAAAAAGTGCGTCCGGC
>JAFYIM010000289.1 GCA_017538635.1 bacterium | reverse complement strand
GAGACTAACAAGGTCTATCACAGCGACAGCGTAGGAAAAGACCTAAGGTATGGCGTGATATTGCCAACCGGTTATAATTTGCATACAAACAAATATTATCCGGTCATCTATTTTCTGCATGGACGCGACCAGAGCGACCAGACTTGGTATGATAAAGCCGGTGAGCCTTTCATGAAAACGACTCATACCAACGAGTTCATCATCGTCTTCCCGCAGGGCAGCCACTGGAAAAGCACACATTATTTCAACTCCTGGTACGAATACGCCAACGGTTATATGGGCGCGATTTGCAAGGACCTGCCCGCGCATCTGGCGAAAAAGTACCGCGTGAAAAATATAAGGGGTATCAGCGGCATCTCCATGGGTGGCTACGCGGCCTTCAGGATCGCCGGCTGCTGCGACGCTTACTACAATTGCCGCTACTGCGGCGCCTCCTCCATGAGCGGTGCTTTCGTGGGTCCTAAGATCAGCAAGTTTCTTGACGGCGTCAGTACGCTGCAAACAAATGAGATCGCTACGGCTGTGGCGCCCAAGAAGTACATTAAACTCTTCTTCGACTGCGGCGATAAGGATGTCTGGCTTAATAAGTACGATCTTGCCGACATCAATATGGACATGTACAATTGCCTTGCTTCGCTAGGACGCAGGAATCACATAGACGTTGAATTTCAGCGCCCGAATGGCGAGCACGATTGGAAATACTGGAATGAAAGGATCCCGAAGCATCTTGATCATTTCTCCAAGCAGCTGGCGCTTTTCCCGGATATAAGGATCACTTCCTCGGATGAATTCACGGATGTGAATGCCTCCATGGGCGAGTATTATCTGAGCGGCACGGCCGAACACACGAGTGGCATCAGGGCTGTTACTGTAAGGCAGGTGTATGCCGGCGGAACTAACGACTATCATGCTGAAGGAACCGACGTCTGGGAATGCAAGCTGAACCTGAAAGAGGGCTCCAACAAGATCAAGGCCTATGCTCTGGCGGAGAACGGGTACACCAACTGGTGCTATGTGAACTTAAGGGTGCCTAAGGAAGCCAAACCGGAAATTGAGCTTCTTTCCCATAAAGCCGGGGAAAAATATTTCACATACGATAAAGAGGTTGAAGTTTACGGCACGGCATATGCGGACAGCGGCATTTCCAACATTTATGCCTACATTAAAGGCGAGAATGGGAGAAACGCCAGGTTTGATATGGAAGCAAAAGGGAATTGGGCGGGAACCGTTTCGCTTTTCACCGGCGATAACCATATCAAGATCTATGCCGTGAGCGGAAGCCATCTGACCAACAGCGTGAGTTTCAAAGTTTTCAGCGGCAATACGGAGTTTAGGATAAAGAAGGCCATTATTAACAAGAAGCGCACAAAATTCTCCCTTTATGTCAGCAACATAACCCAGACCAATGCGGTTTGGATCTCGCCAAGGGGAGAAGGCCAGGTCAAATTCGGAGACCTGGAGATACCTCTTACCCAAGGCGGCTGGACTAAGAAAAGCACTTACGTATCCAAATACAAGGTAAAAAACTCCGATACCAAGGTGACCGGCAAGATCCACGGAAAGCCCAACAAGGACTACATCCGCTGCGAACTTAAGCTCTATACCACCAACAGCGTATTCTACAACCAGATCCAGAAGGTGCCTTTCAATGATAACGTGCCTTTGGAGGTCAAACTCGACCAATCGCTTGGAACCACCAATATTTTCCTCGACAGCAAGGGAAAATTTAAGAGCAAAGCCCCCTGGTTCTAAGTTCTGAGGCTTTGATTGCCGTTTAAATAGGCCGCTTCGCAAGAGGCGGCCTTTTTTTAACTGGCGTTTTCCCCGTTAGATGAATTTAAATCCTAGTGCAAAACTAGTGTTTTATAAATTATTGGTAATTGGTATGTTATATTATGTATATATTTTAAAACCCGTATTGTTACTAGCATTTAGATGTGGGCTTGATTTTTGAAAAGCACTTGTGATATCATTTCACCAAATAATTATATATTTAGCGGAAGAGATATCTTCCAGCAAGAGAAAAACGCGATATGAAAAAACTGATCTTCATCTTAAGCTGCGTCCTGCTCCTGACCGGGACTCTGCGCGCGGAAACCGAATACGGCGTAAGCGCGGTTTGCGAGGCCTGGTCGAGCGCAGTGACGCTTGACACGGAAAACGTTCCCAACACCTCCTCGAATCCTATCGAGCTCCATTTTTGGGACGAGCTGCAGTACAGCACCCGCTGGGCTGACTTCTGCTATAACAGGGGAGTGATAGTGAAAGCGAATGCCGAGGGCGTTGCGGAGCAGGATGTTTTTTCTACCGACGTTGAAGGCCTCGAAGGTCTTTTTAACTGGAACTATTCGTACACGGACTCCTCCGTATTGCCGAGGGGAAATTCGAAAGTTTACGCCGTTACGCATGTGATCACCGAGACCACAAACGGCGTTTCCTTCGCGGTCGATTCGGAGACGGTCTATGTCACGCTCTCTGAAGATACGAATGTCTCTGCGAATTGGTCTGACGATTTCAAGCTCGACAACGTGAGCGTGTCTCAGGATACTCTTGAGCTCGATTCTCCCGCCAGCATTATTTACAGCACAGACTGGATCGAAGGTTACGACAGATCCATGAAGATCCAGCTCACTGAAAAGGAACCTTCCGGCCCCTCTATTTTATCGGTTCCTTCCGAACCTTACACCGTCTTCACAAGCGAAGGCGAGGAAAAAGGCGACTACAGTTGGGATTATTCCGGCGTTGATCCGACAGTCCTGCCCAGGAACACTTCCTATATTCTCACTTATACTGTGTATAGCGACGATGGCACGGTCTTCGGCACGGAGACTGCCACCGCGGCCATAAATCTTCTCCCTGAACCGGGCTTTATGCTTGTTCTAGCCTTTGCCCTCATAGTTTTGAAAGGAGGCCGCTCTTTATGAAAACGATCTTGAAAGTTTTGTTATTGACCG
>JAFYIM010000288.1 GCA_017538635.1 bacterium | reverse complement strand
CTTCACCCTTAAACGCTTTTCGGCGACCCTGAACAACAAAAACGTGCTCTCGGCCGGCGCGAAAGGCGAAGGCTCTATTAGCAAGAAAAGCTACGCCGCGCGCTGGGATATAGGCTCGCTCTCCTCGCTCCTCTGGGATCCCAACAATATTGACGGCCAGCTCTTCTTACAAAGCGCCGGCAGCGCCAGCGCCGCTTTGCCAAAGGTCACGCTGAACCCGACCTCGCTTGCCATCCAGAAGGGCGGCAATCCTAAGCAAAGCCTCGATCTCAACGGCGAATTTTACATAGAACCGACCGCCGGCAAACAGAAGCTTTACGTTGCCTCGAACCATTTCGACATCAAGGCCCTGACCGCCTCGGAGGAAGACAAGGCGAAGCAAGGTACATTGGAAAAGCAGGAAGAGCCGAAGAAAAGCGGCTCCTCCGAGCCCGCCAAAGGCATTGAAAAATGGCAGGCGGAAGCCACCTTAGACTTCAAGGAGCTCTGTTACGGGAATTACGTCATTTCCCCCTGCAAGCTTTTTGTTGAACTCATGAACGGCGTTGCTACTTTGAAGGGCCCGAACCTTGGGTTTGCCGAAGGCACGCTCGATCTTAAGAGCGCCTGCGACCTGAAAGTCCCGGGCTACGCCTACAATCTGTCCCTTCTGGGCACGAACCTTTCCTGCATGGCTATATCGAAAGCCGCGAAACCGGACGGCGACACTTACATCTCCGGCACGGCCGGGCTGAACCTCCAGTGCCAGGGACAGGGCACGGACAACGAAGCCATCAAGAAGGACCTGACCGCGCAGTTCAAGATGGACGTCAAGGACGGCGCCCTGAAGAACATCAAAGTGCTGAACGCCCTTGCTTCCGTCATTCGCTACGACCGTCTGCGGGACCTTCCTTTCCGCGATTTCGACATGCAGGCATCCATGACCAACGGGCTTTTGACGATTGAGGAAAGCGAAGTCCAAAGCACGGTCGTCGGTCTGAGGACCGAGGGCACCATCGATATGGACAAGAACATCGACATGGCCATAAGCCTGACGCTGACCGCCCAGGCCGTAAAGGAGATTATTCTCTCGCTTGCTCCGAAATCCACCATAACCGACGACGACGAACCGGGCAAGTCTTATCCCTTGCCGCCTATCGTAGTCACAGGAACCTTGGAAGATCCTAAGATCCTCGGTCCGGAAAATGTCTTCAAATCCCTGACCAAAACGCTCGGCGCCCACTGGGAGATGTTCCTGGACGTCGTACCCACCGACAAGGTGAAGGAAAACGTGCAGAAAGGCATTGAGAAGCTGGGCGGCGTCATCCAGGGAGGCGACAAGAACTCCGAAGCTTCGCAGCAGGCTGACAAGCTCATAAAGGAAGGAAAGAACCTTCTGAAAGGCCTCTTCAAGAAATGAAGCAGAAAACTTTCTCCACCCTGCCAAATAAGGAGCAGGCGCTGCTAATCGGTTTCCTGACCCCCGAAAACATGATAGGGGAACGCAACGTCAGCTTTGAGGAGCTTGCCGCTTTGGCGGAGACCGCAGGACTTGAGACTGTTTTGAAGACCGAGATCAAGCTCCGCGACATCAACCCGGCGACTTACATAGGAGCGGGGAAAGTTAAAGAACTGGCGGAACTCGGTGCGGAATTTCCAGAATTACATCTTTACATCTTCGACACGGAGCTCTCCAACGCCCAGCACAAAAACCTCGAGGACGCCCTGCAGGCCAAGATCATGGACCGCACCGGGCTGATCCTGGAGATCTTCGCGCAAAGGGCGCGCACCAAAGAAGGCAAGCTTCAGGTCGAGTGCGCCCAGCTCTCTTACCTATTGCCGCGCTTGACGGGCCTTTGGTCACATCTTTCCCGCCAGTACGCCGGCGCCGGCACGAAGGGCCCGGGCGAAACGCAGCTCGAACTTGACAAGCGCAAAGCCAGGGCGAGATTGCAGCGCCTTAGGGAGGAACTCGCCGACATCAGGAGCAACCGCGAGCTGCAGCGCAAGGCGCGCCAAAAGAGCCGCGAGACCGCCGTGGCTCTGGTCGGCTACACCAACGCCGGGAAATCGACTTTGATGAACGCGCTCACTAAAGCGGACGTGCTCGTAGAGGACAAGCTCTTCGCGACTCTTGACCCGACTTCGCGCCTCTACAAAGCGAAAAACAACGAGCAGCTCGTCTTCATCGACACGGTCGGCTTCATCCGCCATCTTCCGCACGGACTTGTGGAAGCTTTTAAAGCGACCTTAGAGGAAGCGGAGAAGGCAGACGTCATCGTCCATGTGGCCGACGCCTCGGCGCCCGACGCGATTGAGCAGATCAAAGCCGTGGAAGCGGTCCTTTCCGAGATCGGCGCGGACAGCAATCCGCGCATTCTGGCCCTCAACAAAAAGGACGCGCTTTCCTTTGCGCGCTACCACGAGCTGAAAGCCATGTACCCGGAAGCGGTCTTCATTTCCGCCAAGGAAAAGGACAACTTCGACGCGCTCTTGGATCTCATTTTGGAGAAAAGGAAAGCCCCGCGCCCCTGGGCTAAGCTCAAACTTCCGCCAAACCGGGGAGATCTGGTCGCTAAACTTTTCGCCCGCTGCACCGTAAGAGACCTCGAATACAAAGAGGACGCCATAACTTTGGAAGCGGAGATCCCCAAGGACCTCCGGGCGGAATTCTTCCCCTACAGGGAAAAAAGCAAGGAAGAATAATTGAAGATCTGTCATGTCATAACGCGCCTCATCCAGGGCGGCGCCCAGGAGAACACGGTTTACACCGCCATTGGCCAAGCTAAACTCGGCCACGAGGTGACGCTCCTGCACGGCCCCGAGCTGAACGGGGAGAGCCGCTTCCTGGCTGACCTCTCCGGCCTCAAGGAGGAAACGCTGCCGAGCCTTAAGCGCGCGCTTTCGCCTTACTGGGATCTGAAGGCTTATTATGACTTGAAAAAATATTTTTCCGCCAACGCCTTCGATATCATCCACACCCACTCCTCGAAAGCCGGGATCTTAGGAAGGCTGGCGGCCGCCAACGCCAAAACGAACGCCAAGATAGTCCACACAGTGCACGGCCTGGCCTTCGACGAATTCCAGAGCGCCCTCAAGAACAAGCTCTTTATCGCCGCCGAAAAAAAGGCCGCCCGTGTTTCTGACGCTATCATAAGCGTTTGCGATGCCATGACGGAGCAGGCCCTCGCCGCCGGCATCGGCAGAAGGGAACTCTACCACACCGTTCGGTCCGGCAGCGACCTGACCGCTTTCGAGAACGCCAAAAACCTGCGTTCCGACGCAAGGAAAAAACTCGGCGTCGCCCAAGACGAACTGCTTTTCGTGGCCGTAACAAGGCTCTTCCCCAAAAAAGGCGCGCCGGAAATAATCAGAGCGCTTCCTAAAAACGCCAAGCTTCTCCTGATCGGCGGAGGCCCAATGCAAAGCGAACTGCAAGCCTTTGCGGAAAAAGAACTCAAAGGTCAGGTCATCTTCTACGGGCAAGCCGCGCCCAAGGATATCCCCGCGCTGATTTCCGCCGGCGACATACTTGTCCACGCCTCCTGGCGGGAAGGTTTGGCCCGCGTTCTCGTTCAGGCGCTGGCGGAAGGCATCCCCGTCATCTCCTCCAAGGCCGGAGGCGCCGCGGAAGCGGTAGTTGACGGCGCGAACGGCTTCCTCTTCCCCATTGGCGATGAAAGGGCCTTAAAAACGATTTTGGAGCGCGTGGCGGCCGATCCCGCCCTGCTTTCGAAACTGAAAGAGGGCGCCCTTAAGACGGACGTTTCGAATTACAGCATAGAAGCCATGGTCAAGGGCACCATGGACGTTTACTCTCTTCTGTCGTAAGCCAGGTCGGCGATCGTTCGGTCGCTGAAGAAAAACTTGGTCAATTCGTCGAATTCCCTCCACATTTCTATTGTGGAGCATTCTTTTCTGAAGGGGCAGGTTTTTGCGCCTTTCGCAAGGCAGGCCACCGGCGCGACCGTCCCTTCCATCAGTTCCAATATCTCCAGGACGGTTATCTTTTCGGGCTCTTTCACGAGCTTGTAGCCGCCGTTCTTGCCGCTTTTGCCAGTGATCATTTTGGCTGTCACCAGCTTTTTCAAAATGATCTCAAGATAAAGTTTGGAGATCTGCTGGCGGTCGGCGATCTCGCCGAGCGGCGTAAAGCGCTCGCGATCCTGGCGCGCCAGATCGACCATCAGACGAATAGCGTATCTTCCTTTTGTCGATATCATAGTTTTTTCCTTTTCCAGAAAGTATATCAAATTGGTAGGCAAATATGCCAGCCCTCTCCCCATCTATCTCTAATCACATATTGACATAGTATGTGAATATGTGTATAATGGTGTCCTCTTAACAATGGGGATATGTCCCAAGGAGGGGGCAATGAAAAATCACGACATCGAAGAAGCGATCTACAAAAAATACATCGCTCCCACGCAGAAGAAGCGCGGGGAATACATCGGTATTGAGATTGAAATGCCCATCGTCAACCTGTCCAATCAGCCGGTAATAGAGAGCGTGGCGCACGGAATGGCCGAGGCCTTCCGCAAGCGTTTCTCTTTCAAAGTCGCTTCCAAGGACAGCGAAGGCGAGCCTTACAATTTGATCGAAGGGAAAAGCGGCGACTCCCTTTCCTTTGACTGCAGCTATTCCAACCTTGAATTCTCCATGGGGAAGCGCCGGACGATCTTCGAGATCAAGGAGAGCTTCGACAAATACTACGCCTACGTCGCGAAATATCTCAAGCGTCACGGCCATGCCGTGACCGGCATGGGCGTCAACCCCAATTACAACATCAACCACAACTATCCCATCCCCAGCGAGCGCTACAGGATGCTCCTGCATTATTTGAGGTCTTACAAAAACCATGTTGGAGAGAAGGGGAGGCATTTTCACACCCGCCCGGATTTCGGGACCTTCACCAGCGCTTCCCAGGTCCAGCTCGACGTTAATTTCG
>JAFYIM010000287.1 GCA_017538635.1 bacterium | reverse complement strand
GCTTACCAAAAAGCAAAAAAAAGCGGCCGCTCACGCGGCCGTTTTTTTTATTGCCAATTGTTTCAAAAAGCTTTTTTTGATAAACTAATATGTGTATCAAATATTGGGATTAATCCCATAAAATATAATAGTAGATTGATCATGATAATAAAGCGAGACAAAGCACTTGAAAAGCTGATCAAGAGTCAGGGCAACGGTTTTGTAAAAATCATTACAGGAATTCGCAGGTGCGGAAAGAGCTATCTGCTCTTCTCTCTTTTCAGGCGGCATTTGCTTAAATCCGGTGTCCCGGCCGATCACATAATAGAAATAGATCTCGAGAACGACAAATTCGCAGATCTTCGCCGAGCCGACACCCTTGGAGAATATATTCGCAGCGAATTGAAAGGCAAAAAAGGCAAAAAGTATGTTTTGATAGACGAGATCCAATTGTGCAAAAAAATTTTGCCTCCCGATATTGATCTTTCAAGATTTGACCCCAAGGACAGGCATGATTGCTACCTAACCTTTTATAGCGTTCTCAGCGGTCTCAAGGCCAAACGTGACGTTGACGTTTACGTTACCGGTTCAAATTCCAAATTGCTTTCCTCCGATGTGGCAACGGAATTTAGAGGACGCGGGCAAGTGATCCACCTGACACCTCTTTCCTTTGCGGAATACTATCCGCTCAAAAAGAAAAACGCCGTCCATCCGCTGGAAATTTTGCAAGAATACATGTTATTCGGAGGATTGCCGGAGTGTGTTCTTGCCAAAGATGATCTGGAACGCGCCAACTATCTCAAAGACCTATACAAGACCATCTATTTGAAAGACATTATAAATCGCTATAAGCTTCATGACGAAACCATAATAAACGCCGTAACCGACATTGTCATGAGCAGCGTTGGATGCCTGACAAATCCTAACAAGCTTGCGAACACTCTGAGGTCAGTCTCCAATATCCCTTGCTCTCGCATAACCGTTACCAAACATCTCGGATACTTGGAGAACGCGTTTTTGATTTCCAAAGCCTCGCGTTTTGACGTTCGCGGAAAGCGGTATGTCAACCATTTGTCAAAATATTATGCGGAAGATACCGGGCTTCGGAACGCCCGCATGAATCTACGTCAAGTTGAATTCACGCACCTTATGGAAAATGTGATTTACAATGAACTGAGACGCAATGGTTATTCCGTGGACATCGGGGTTGTCAATAGCGAGACAAGCAAAGAAGGGAAACACGTTCGCACATCTTCTGAAATAGATTTTGTCATCAACAGAGGATACGATCGCATATATATTCAAACCGCCTGGAGGATCCCAGACGAGAAGAAAATGGAACAGGAATCTTTTTCCCTAAAGAATACTAACGACTCGTTTCGCAAGGTGATAATAGATGGCAATATTTTCTCCGCCAAATACATCGATACGAACGGAATCGGACACATAGGCGTGATTGATTTCCTCCTTGATCCATCCAGCATCGAAAAACTGTAATGGCATAGCTATATCAAATCTTGGGATTAATCCCAAGATTTGATACAGGAGTCTAGATTCCTACTGCGGTGCCTAAGGTCTCGCCGATGGGTTCACGAATTATAAGATCGGCGTTGCGGTCGTAGGGCGTGGCGCTCTTGTTGATGAGGACGATGGTGTCGCCCTTGAAGTAATTGAGGAGGCCGGCGGCGGGATAGACGTTAAGGGAGGTGCCGCCGACGATAAGCGTCTTGGCGCGCATGATGTCCGTTACTGCGCCGCGCACAGTATCGTCATTTAACGATTCCTCGTAGAGGACGACGTCGGGCTTGATGTAGCCGCCGCAGGAGCAAATAGGAATGGGAACGCATTCCTTCATATATTCGACGTCGAAACTTTTCCCGCAGTTCAGGCAGTAGTTGCGGGCGACCGAGCCGTGGAGCTCCCAGACGCGCTTGCTGCCGGCTTTGGTGTGCAGGGCGTCAATGTTCTGGGTAATGACGGAGATGAGTTTCCCTTCCTCCTCTAGCTTTGCCAGGGCCAAGTGTGCCTTGTTGGGCTTCACGCCCTCGACGAGGATCTTGTCGCGGTAAAAGCGGAAGAACTCCTTCGTATGCTCGAAGAAGAAGGAATGACTTAGGATCGTTTCCGGAGGATAGTCGTACTTCTGGTTGTAAAGGCCGTCCACGCTCCGGAAGTCCGGGATGCCGGACTCCGTGGAAACGCCGGCGCCGCCGAAGAAGACGATGCCGTCGCCTTTTAAGATCTCAGCAAGATCTTTCACTTTAGATTAGAAGGGCTCGTACGTTTCGCGGTAACGGACATTCTCTTTCTCGCCGGAAATGACCGGGAGGAAACGGCAGGCGCTCAGAGCGAAAGCCGCGAGCAGAATAAGGATCACTAGTTTTTTCATAGTCTTATTTTCCGCAACAGTTTTTATACTTCTTGCCGCTGCCGCAGGGGCAGGGATCGTTTCTGCCGACCTTGGGCTGCGTTCTGACGATAGTCTTCTGCTTAAGCGCGCCGCCCGCTCCGCTGTAAGCAACGTCGCTCATATGCATCCCCTCGTCGGAGATCTGAGTTTTCGAAGAGGCGGAAGAGTTGTCGCTGACGTCGTTGTAGCTGTAGGTCGCGTTGCTCATATCCATCAGAGCCTTGGGGTCTCTGACGGTCGTAAGATTGAAGAGCGACTTGGCGACTTCGCCGGCTAAGCTTTCCATCATGGTCGTGAAGATGGAGTGCGCTTCTTTCTTGTACTCAAGCAAGGGGTCCTTCTGGCCGTAGGATCTCAAATACACGGACTCGCGGAGGCCGTCCATCTCGTAGAGGTGATCCTTCCAGAACTTGTCGATGGTCATCAGGAAGACGATGTGTTCGAGTTTGCTGACGTTCTCCTCGCCTTCGATCTGGATCTTCCTGTTGTAGGCCGCCCAGACGGCGTCCCTCAGGTAATGCTGCAGTTCGGAGGGGTTCTTCATCAGTTTCGCGACGTCGTCCCTGACTAAGTTGACGGTGAAGAGCGTCAGGACTTTCGCGATGAACTGGTTGACCATGGAGCTGGTCACTTCCTTGAACTCGCCCTGGGCCGCCATGAAGTCGTCCACGATGTTGCCGGCGGCGTCATCCAGGAACTGCATGGCGTCTTCCCTGATATTGTCGGTCATCAGAAGATGCGTTCTGAATTCATATATGACCGCGCGCTGCTTGTTCATCACGTCGTCGAATTCCAGCGTGTGCTTACGGATGCCGAAGTTTCTTTGCTCGACGCGCTTCTGGGCCGTTTCGATAGAACGGTTCAATAAGGGATGCTGGAGCTCTTCGTTCTCCTGCATGCCCATCTTTTCCATGAGCGTTGCGATCTTGTCTGAGCCGAACAACCTCATCAGGTCGTCTTCAAGGGAGACGTAAAACCTCGACGAACCAGGGTCGCCCTGACGGCCGGAACGGCCTCTGAGCTGGCGGTCGATGCGGCGCGATTCGTGGCGCTCCGTGCCGATGATGTGCAAGCCTCCGAGTTCGGGGACGCCGGGGCCTAGTTTAATGTCGGTGCCTCGACCTGCCATGTTCGTTGCGATCGTTACGCTGCCCCTTTGTCCGGCCTGGGCCACGATCTCAGCTTCCCTTTCGTGGTACTTGGCGTTCAGTACGCTGTGAGGTATTTTAAGGCGCTGGAGCATTCTGGAAAGGACTTCCGACTGATCGACCGTAACGGTGCCGACCAGGACAGGCTGGCCTTTCTCGTAGCAGCGGCTGATGTCCCTTATGACGGCGTTGTATTTTTCCCTTCTGGTCTTATAGACCACGTCGTTGAGGTCTTTCCTCTGCACCGGCTTGTTGGTCGGAATAGAGACGACGTCCAGATGATAAATCTGCTGGAATTCCTCGGCTTCCGTTTCAGCCGTGCCGGTCATACCGGCCAGCTTCTCGTAAAGACGGAAATAGTTCT
>JAFYIM010000286.1 GCA_017538635.1 bacterium | reverse complement strand
TGGTTCCAAGGGATCGCGCTGTCGTCTTCCACGTTGCGGGGATCAAGCGCTTCGCATCCTGCGATGATGAGGCTTAACGCAAGCAGAAAGAGGACGAAGAGGAATCTTGACATCAGTCGTTCTTGAGACCGACTTCGTTGTTGACCTTGTCGCCTTTCTGGATGCTCTGTCCGGAAACGAGATCCTTGGTCTCGGCGCCGCAGAGGTTCTCCTGGTCGTCATAGATACGGACGACTTTCAGCGTGCCGACGTAGGTCGTGCCGCGGGTCACTTTCAGTTCCTGACCGACAGGCAGCCCGGCGCCTTTGCCGACGGAGAGAATGTAGGAGGCGGGATAGTCGGGACCGGCAGGGTTGACTTCCAGGACTTCACCGGCAAAGACCGGGGCTTCTTCCAAGGTGAGGCCGTGCTCAAGCAGATTCATCTTGAAGCTGTTGGCCTGCTTTTCAGCGGCTTCCTGAGCTTCCTTGGCAGCAGCGACGTCTTTCTTCAGACCTTCTATGGCAGCGGCCTTGGCTTCGATCTCAGACTTCAGGGCCTCGGCGGCTTCCTTGGCTTCCTTGATTTCGCCTTCTTTCTGCTCGATCTGGGCTTTCAGATCGCTGATGGTCGTCTGCAGAGCGTTGAGGGCGTCTTCGCCGCCTTCTTCGGAACCTAGGTTGGCGGTCAGTTCTTCGTACTTGGCCTTCAAAGCGTCAAGCTGGGTTTCAACTTCTTTCTTGGCGGTCTCTAAAGCCGTCAGTTTGGCCTGAATGTCAGCGGTCTGCTGTTCGGCGGCTTCCTTGGCAGCCTTGGCTTCGGTAACTTCCTGCTGGCACTTGGTCAGCTTGGCCTGGGTGTTCTTCAGTTCGTCCTGAGTCTGGAACCACTTATAGCCGAAAAAGGCCGCGGCCAGGATCGCGATGATCGCCACTAAAGTTGCTACTACTTTCATTTCTTGCTCCGATGGTTATGGATATTTATTATTTTTGATTTCAGTTTTGGATTATCGTATAGATTATACTAGACACCCCTTTTCAAGTCAAGAAGTCCTTTTCACTCGGAAAGCCGCGTGGCATTCTTGTAAGCGTCGCGCCAGGCAGATTTAAGCTCGCTGACTTTGGCTTTGATAAGGGTTCCCTGGTTCATGGTTATCTCAAGCTGATCGCCCGTTACGGTGCCAAGGAGATCGCATTTCACACCGAATTCCTTGGCGATCTCCTCCAGGGCCGTGACGTTTTCCGGAGGCAGGGAGACGATGACTCTCGACTGCTGTTCGCCGAAGAGGAGCGCGTCGGGACGCGGGGTCCTGCTGCCGACGGAGGTGAAGTCAAGCTTGGCGCCCAGACTGACCGCTTCGCTCTTCACTTCCATGGGAGCGGTGAAGCAGCATTCCGCGGCGCAGACCGCCAGACCGCCTTCCGAGACGTCGTGGGCGGAACTGATGAGGCCGCTTGTTATTGCTTTCAGAAGCGCATCCTGCAGGGCCTTTTCCTTGGCCAAATCCATACAGGGAGGAGTGCCCGTCTTAAGATCGTGGATCCTTCTCAAGTATTCGCTGCCGCCGACGCCGGCCAGAGCGTCTTTCTGCAGGCCGTCCAGAAGGCAGACGGCGTCGCCTTCCTTCTTGAACCACTGGGTCGTGATGTGTTCCTTTTTGTCGATCTGGCCGACCATGACGACTAAGGGTGTCGGGTCGATGGCGCCTTCCGGATTCTCGTTGTAGAAGCTGACGTTGCCGCCGGTGACGGGCGTGTTGAAAGCGACACAGCCTTCCTTCAAACCCTGCACGCAGGCCTTGAACTGCCAGAAGATCTCAGGTTTCGTGGGATTGCCGAAATTCAGGCAGTCCGTCAAAGCCAAAGGCCGTCCGCCTGAACAGACGATGTTCCTCGCACTTTCCGCGACCGCGATCCTTGAGCCCATGACGGGGTCAAGGTAGCAGTAGCGGCCGTTGCAGTCTGCGGCCAAGGAAAGATATTTGTCCGCTTCCCTCATCCAGAAGACCGCGGCGTCAGAGCCCGGAAGAACTACCGTGCCGGTACGGACCATGTGGTCGTAGCGGCGGTAGATGTCTTTCTTGCTGCCGATGGTCGGTTCGGAAAGGAGTTTTGTAAGGATGCCCGTCATGTCGCTGCCGGGCTGCGGAAGTTCACTGAGCTGCCAGCTGGAGACGGCCTTCAGATATCTCGGTTTCGTCGCGGGAGGATCGTACAAAGGAGCGTCGTCCGCGATCTCCCTCGCCGGGATCTCAGCCACC
>JAFYIM010000285.1 GCA_017538635.1 bacterium | reverse complement strand
AGGCCGTGATGATGTAGGAAAGAAGAAAGACCGCAAGCGCGGCGGCGATAAGTTTGAGATCGGTATTTTTCAAATTCGCCATGACCGCCTCGGGGTCGCACATAAAGTACAAAGCGGCGACCAACGCGGCGGCGATGATGAGGCGTATGACGAAAAATACTTTTTTCATTGCTTCCTAAGGAATGGCTGCTTTGGATCCTCAAGACACTTGATAAGGTAATCCCCCACTTTGAAGTTGTAGTGGGAGGTCTCGATGTAGTCGTTCCTGTTGGTGGTCTGGGGTATCGTGCTGAAATCGTAATAAGGCACGACCTTGGCAAGCTCGTTTAAAAAGTCGCCGTAGCCTTCTTCCAGGCTTTTCTTGTAAGTGTCGATGTAGAGAGGATTGGCGAAGACTTTCAGCTTTATGCCGTTCTCTTTGCAGAGATCGGCTATCGCTTTGATTTCTTGTATGGCTTCCTTGAAACGCGGAGCGTAATGCTTTTCCCAGGCCGGGCGGTTGGCCTTTTCGTCAAGGTTCATCTCCTGACTAATCCAAGAGTTGCCGGTCAAATAGAAATCTTTTTCCTTTTCCCCGTCGCTTTTCTTTGCTCCCAATATGGTGTCCAGGGCGCGGAAGGCCTTGGAGCAATTGACGTATGGAAGATAGAATTTAAGAAGATTGCCGTCCATTGGATAATATCTGCGCATCAAAGATCTTCTGTGACGCTCAGGGTCGGTAAAACAGCTGATGTTGTCGATGCCAAGCCAGACGTTGCTGATCTTGATGCCGTTGGCAATGAAGATCTTTAGATTGTCAAGATGCTCCAGAGGAAGGCCCTCGGAATAATTCATGTTGTAGAAACGGCCTTCTTTTATCTTCGAGACGTCGATCATGCCGACTCTGGAGGAGCCGAAGAGGAAAGAGTCGAAGCGATCCGGGTTCTTTAGGATATAGCGCGTCTTGATGAAGATCTGATTGGGCTCCACGCCGTTGAAACGAATGTTGTCGTAATGGAAAACATTGTAAGGGTCGAGCCAGATCGGGAAAGCGACTGTGACGAGAAGGATCAGTATGAGAGCCAACGCGGCTTGCCAGATAATGTGAATGCTAAATTTCATTTAGAATTTTCCGTAGATCAGTTCCTGCTGTTCCCCCGCCTTGCAAAGGAAGAGCAGTATAAGCGTTGCGATGTAGAAAAGAATGGGGGCCTTTTTTTTCGGAGCCGTCCAAGGGTCGTGATTGCGGAAAAAATACTCCGTAATGAAAACGATAACGGTCGGAACGATTATCCTAAGAATGTTGACAATGCCGTCTTCCTCGCCCATGATGGAAAGGAAACCTTCCTTAAGATAAGCAAGGGGAGCGCTGACGCCCGCAAAGGCGTTGGCCATGATATAAGCGGCCTGGCGCATGGATTCCGCCCTGAAAAAGAGCCAGCCGAAAAGCACAATGATCGCCACGCAAAGCGCCCAGATGAATTTCGCGGCTTTGCTCTTCGGGCCTTCCTTGGCCGGGAAAAGCAGTTTCTCCACGACGAGGCCCAGTCCGTGCAATCCGCCCCAAACGATGAAAGTCCAGTTGGCGCCGTGCCAGAGGCCGGAGAGCAAAAAGGTCACCATGATGTTGAATGATCTTCTCAATTTCCCGCAACGGCCGCCGCCCAAAGGAAAATAGACATAGTCCCTAAACCAGGTGGAAAGGGAGATGTGCCAGCGGCTCCAGAATTCCTTTATGGTCGTGGAGACGTAAGGCACTCGGAAGTTCTCCTTGAGGTCTATGCCGAAAAGCCTTGTGACGCCGATCGCCATATCGGAGTAGCCGGAAAAGTCGCAGTAGATCTGCAGGCTGTAAAGAATAACGGCCAGAATGAAAACGAAGCCAGTCTTCGATTCACAGCCCGAAAAAACGTTGTTGACCAGGACGGCGAGGTTATCCGCCACGACCGCTTTCTTGACCAAGCCCCAGAGGATCTGCCTCGTTCCCCTGTCAAAACGGTCAAGAGTGAGATCATTTGGCTCTCTGAGGGCCGGAAGGAAGGCACCTGCCCTCTGTATAGGACCGCAGATTATAAGCGGGAAAAAAGCCGCGTAGGTGAAGAAATAGAAAGGATCCTTTTCCGCTTCCAATTCTCCCCTTCTGACATCTGTCAGGTAAGAAATAAGGCGGAAAGTGTAGAAGGAGATGCCCAGCGGTACGAGCCACTTCAAACTCCAGTCCGGAATACCGGAAAGACCGGCAACGGTGTTGTAAAGAAAGGGCGTGTATTTGAAGAAGACGAGCGAAAAAAGCGTAAACAAAATGCCTATAAGATAGGAAGCCTTCGTGTTCTTCAAGGCGCAGAGATAAACTACGATCGTGGTTATGGCGAGATAAATTACGCACCACTTTGAGAGGAAGACGTAGAAGAGAAGGCTGGCCGCGAACAGAAGCCATTTTCTCAGTCCCCTCGTAGGCTTCAAGTGGTAAAGCAGAAGCGTCAGGATAAGGAAAGCCAGAAATTTGAAAGAGAAGAAATCCATTTTAAGCTTTCAGTTTTCCTTCCGGTATCTTAAGTTCTTTCATTACCCCTTCCATCAGGTCGATCGTCTCCTGATCAGGCAATGCGGCCAGGCGCTGCCCGTCCGCCGTCTTCATAATGAGGACCGTGGAAACGCACTCACCTTCTTTTAATTCTTCCACGACGTAAGCTTTTACTTCGGACAAAGGCTGGTCGGTATAGTCGCCCTTGCGGCTCAAGTAATAGGCACCCTCTTTTTTCGTCAGAGTGACAACAGGCGTCCTCCCTCTCTCCAATGACCGCCAGATGAAGGAAATGCCGAAGGAGGCTATCAAGGCGGAAATGATCTTTGCCGGTTCGAAGACCCTTGCGATGTCGCTGCGGTAGTAGAAGGCGAAGAAGATAAGGACAAGCGAGAAGATGAGCGCCGTGTTGATGAACAAAGGTCTCGCGTTGCGCCAGAAACTGCGCCGCTTCAGGCGGCGCAGTCTCAGAAGCTCCTGGAAGGATCTTGGCTCCTCCCAAACTATATCTTCGCCTTTAACTATCATTTGATGTTGACGGGAACGAAGTCGCCCGCTACGAGATCGGCGGGAATGTCGCCGATCTTCACGGTGTAGAAGCCGGTTCCGACCGCGAAGCGCGGGAGCCTCAGGACGGAGACGATGTCGGCGTGGCGGTCAGTGGCCGTGCAGTAGTTCTCGTCCGGGTAAGAGGGACGGCGGGTTATGGGGCCGAGGTCGGTCAGCTGAACGTTCTTGAAGACCTTCGCCATCTTGTCGGGATTGGCGCCCGTCGGCTGATGGTTCTCCTCCAGCTTGGAGTTGAGGTATCCGGGTTGGGAATTGTAGGCGTCTATTAGTTCGCCGCTGCGGTAGAGCCAGGTCAGAAGCGTCTCGTCATTGTAGTTGATGACGGCGAAGGCGACGCAGCGG
This sequence comes from bacterium, assembly GCA_017538635.1. The sequence continues at coordinate 1,840 of JAFYIM010000285.1, read as the reverse complement.
AGCTGCTTGGAAAGGCGCTGGGCCATTTCGGAAACGACCTTGGCGTCGAGTTCGTCCAATTCCTCGTCGTAGATGACGGCGTCTCTTTCCATCATTTCCGACGTGCCGTCGGAAACGACGTAGGCGTGGCGGCCTTCGTCAGCCAAGAGTTTCAGAACCTGCTTCTGCTCAACTTTCAGAAGCGTGATGTTGGCGTAGTTTTTGGTGGTGATCTTCATAATTTTATCGTTGTGTTGATTATTTTTCCGCTTTGACGGTGTAGTGGCCTAAGAAGAGGATCGCGCCGGTCTCCTTCTCCCTGATCAGATAAACGAAGGGCTTGTTGAAGCGGATCTCTTTGGGCTTTTTCATATTCATTCCGGTGCACTTGACCATGACGGCGGTCGCGGCCGCGGCTTCCGTGCCGGTCTCATAAACTTTGACGATGGCCTTGTGGAGTATCTCGCTCACAAAAAGCTGCTCCTTCAAACTTATGCCGGTGAAATCGGCGCTGTAAGTGAAGGGAGAAGCAAGACCCATGTTCTTGAAAATCGGCACCAGGCTCTGGGAGTACTCCGTCGTGAATTTCGGGAAGTACAGGACGACGTCTTCATTTTTAAGAGCTTTCAAAATATCGCTGACATAATCGTCGTCGATCCTCTTTTCCCAGGCGGCGAATTTAGCCACGTCATTGGGCATCATAGCCAGAAGCGAATATTTCTTGCCGACGTAGTTCAGCTCAACCGCGGTGACGCCGTCAACTTCGGCGACGTCAAGGAAGCTGTCCTGCTGCATAAGTTCGCCTTTCCCGGCGCGGCCCATGTAGTCCATAAGGGAATACTTCCTGGTGGCGTTCTCGTCAAATTGCAATTCCCATTTGGCCAGGAAGCTGACGGCGTTGACCAGAACAAGCCTGGTGTCGCCGCCGAGGGCGTCGGGAGAAATGAGATCCTTGATGAGATCCCTGGTATGGCTTGACACCCATTTGTTGATGGTGGAGGCGGCCTCCTTGCTCTTAGAGAAATCGAGAATCCTGGCCTCGCCCTCAAAAAGATCTTTCAAGGCTTGGGAGTAAGAGGCGAGGACGTCGAAACCGACGTTCAGCCAGAGCGAATTGGCGTCCGTCATGGTGAATTTCTCGTTTCCTGAAACGAGGTCTCCCCTGAGCTTCTGGAACTCTTTCCCTAAAAGCGTCCCTTTGTCCGGGAAAGCCAAGGTTTCCTTAAGCTGCTTTTCGGTCTCGCCAATCGCTCCCAAAGTCAGCATCGCCATGGCGCTGGAAATGCTGTACGGTGAGAAGAAGACAGGTTTGGCGGGATCGGCCAATTGTTTGAAGATCTCCCAGGCGAAAGCGTTGTTGCCTTTGACCAGAGCCGCCGCTTGTTCGGCTGTTGCGGGGCCCGCCGGTACTTCAGCTGCGGGCGTGGGATCAGCAGCGACAGTTGCAGCAGGTTGGGCAGCCGGAGGAGTTTCCTGCGTAGCCAGGGCGGCCGGCGCTTCCTTTTCGCATCCGCAAAGAGCGAGCGCAAGGATAAGGGAAAGCATAATTTTGTTCATCGTTTTTCTCCTATTTTTCGCATTCGAAGGGAACTTCCACTTCCAAAGTAGGCCTGGTGATGTCCGGCGGGAAGGGGCCGAAGCGGGCGGACCTTACGGCGGAAAGCGCGGAATCGTCCATCGCCTTATTGCCGCTGCTCTGCGTTATCCTCGCCGTTGTCACCCTTCCGTCTTTCGTTAGGGTGAAGCGGACGACGCAGACTGATTTCTTGTTTATCTGTGAGGCCTGCGGCGTCTGCCAGGCCGCTTGGATGGCGGAAAGAATGGTGCCCTGGTAATAGTTGTTGATAGCGGCCGCCTGGCT
>JAFYIM010000284.1 GCA_017538635.1 bacterium | reverse complement strand
TACCACCGCCTGGGTGGTGCCAGGTGGTAACTCAAAGGAGAAGGGGAAGAAGCCTGCGAAGTCCACGTCCTCTTGCTCTATCGTCTCGCCAACGCCTATCGGATGCGCGGCCTTAGCGGGGTTGAGATAGACGCAGAGCCAATTCATCATCTGCCCTCTGTGCAGCCCTACCTTCTGGGGAAAATGTTTGAACCACCAAATTTTGTGCTTGTGGTTGACGCCTCCTCCCCACTCCGAGCAGTTCATGGACCTGGCCAGACCCGTTAGATCGGGATAGTTGTACCAGTTGTCCGCGTAGGAGTCCACGTAGTTCTTCATACCCCACAAATAATCGTTGGTGGAGTTGGGGGCGTAGTGGACTGTTCCGACCTGAATGTTGTTGGTGTCGATGGCGTAGTTCATGTTGAAGAGCACGAAATCGTTCTTCTTCGAATAATCCCGCCAGGGATGATAGTTGATATAGCTGCAGTCCCATCTGGTGTGGAGCATAGATTCCGCAGCGTGCCCGAAATTCTCCATGGGCGTGTCGGTCCTTTCCACGCTGGGCGTGCACATCATGAAGACCTTCTCGGAATCCAGCGTGCCCAGGCCGTTGGAATTGCAGTAGTCGGCGCCCCAGCCGTTCAAACGCGTCTCGTAGCAGCCGCCTTCCGGAAAACTGTAGAGCCAGATCTGATCGATGATCCCCTCGTTCACATACTCAACGATCCAGGGGCACTCGTTGGTGTAAAAATACATGTAGTCGAAGGTGAAGCTCGTGTTAAAGGGAGGCTTGACGCCTTTCTTGCGCATGTCGTAATACATTTGCGGCGTGAAACGGTCTCCGCTTATGAAGCGCGGCCAGGTCGCAAGCACGACGTTCGTCACGAAGGTGACTTTCACCATACCGTGCGATGCCTCGAACCACCAGTTGGCCTGGTCTTTGGCCATGTTGTAGCCCAGTGGCCAGCCGAAAGTGGCGTTCAGCCTCCGCCCCCGCGCGATCTCCGCCACGTTCGTCATCCAGGGATTGTGGGTGACCACGGCCACCTTGAGGTCAAGGTTTCCGACTGAAAAAACTTCCGCGGCGGAAAAAGCCAAAAACAGAACCGCGACAGCGTTCCTAATCAATTTCATTAGTCCCCTCTAAACTATTCTTCAACTTTGAAAATGAAAGTCGTCTCCGAACCGTTCAAGGTCCGGCGGTAAGTCTTCACGATGCGCTGTCTGGTCTTGTCGAACCAGACGTGGCGGCGGATGGCCACATGGGAATAATCGTTGTAGCGCTTCCTGAACTTAAGCTGCGCTTCCGGCAGCAGAACGAAGTCGTAGCGGAAAAGTTCCCCGTCCTGGAAAACGCCGGTGTAATAATTCGTCAAAGATCCCTGGATGGGAATGCCTAATAGATCGTCCCAGGCGTATTCGTAAGGCCCCGCTATCCTTTTGTCGCTTATTTCCGAACCGGGGAAAAACACGCACAAAAGGGAATTGGAGCTCGTGGCCCTGAAAGCGTTTTCGCCTTCGTAATCAAGGCAGAGATAATCTTTCGGGCCGAAAGTGACTGTCACGTTCGCCTGCACCGAGGAAAGCAGCCCGGGAACGATAGAATCGCTCTCTGCTTTCCAGACGCACTGCGTCTCCGACTCAAGGTACACTTTCTGCCAGACCGCCACGTCCATCGCCACGTTCACGGAGCTTGCCTGCTCAGCAAGCTCTTCAATTTTTTCCGTTGCCGCAGCCGCTTTCGGCGGCACCAGCTCTTCCGTTTTTTTCACAACGTTTGTCCCGCTCTCCAAAACGCCTTGCGGCGGAGCGGCCGTGCGCGCGTTGTCCACTATCGCTTTGGCGTCCTCCTGGACGCTGGGATCCAAAACGACCTTGCTGGCAGAAGGATTGGCGACCGTTGCGGAAGCCGTTTCCTCAGCGAAAGCAAAAGACGCCAGCAAAAGCGTAATAAGACAAATATAAGATCTCATGGTCATCAGCGGTGCAGAGAAGGCATAGAGATAAGCTTCAAAAATTCGTGGCGCGTTCTGCCGTCCGTCTTGAAAGTCCCTTCCATGGCGGAAGTGGTGGTGAAGGAGTCGCTCTTCTGCACGCCGCGCATGGCCATGCAGAGATGGTTCGCTTCGCACACCACGCCGACGCCGTAAGGCTTTAAGTTTTCCATCAAACACTTGGCGATCTGGGAAGTCAATCTCTCCTGGATCTGCAGTCTTCTGGCGAACATCTCGATGATCCTGGGGATCTTGCTCAAGCCTACTATGCGGCCCTTGGGCAGGTAAGCCACGTGGATCTTGCCGAAGAAGGGCAGCATGTGGTGTTCACACATGCTG
>JAFYIM010000283.1 GCA_017538635.1 bacterium | reverse complement strand
GAAAGATTGCTCTCTTTCTTTGCCTTCCCTGGGTAGGAAGCCTAGGAAAGTGTAAGTTTCCATTGGCAGGCCGGAAAGGACGAGGGCGGTCTCTACGGCGCAGGCGCCAGGTAAGCAGGTGTAGGTAATGTTTCTGTCGCGGAGGGTCTGAGTGAGATAGCTTCCGGCGTCGGAAACGCAGGGATAGCCGGCGTCGGAGACGAGGGCGATGTTTTGCCCCTTGGCAAGTTTTTCAATGAGTTGTTCCGTCGCTTCACGCTCATTGTGCTGATGAAAAGCGAAGAGAGGCTTCTGGATCCCGAAGTGGCTGAGGAGCTGTATGGTGTGACGGGTGTCCTCCGCCGCGATGGCGTCAACTTCCTGGAAGATCCTCAGAGCTCTCGGGGTGAGGTCTTCAAGGTTGCCTAAGGGAGTGGCGACGATGTAAAGCATCAGAAATCTCCTATGGCTCTTATGCGGGCTCCGATCTTGCTTACTTCCTTCTGATTCTGGATCTTGTAAGGGAGAAGTTTTTTGGCTCGAAGGGAGAGCGCCGGGCGTATCCCTTTCGGAAGATCTACCTCTATAGTATGGGATTGTCCGTCAAAGGGCAAAGTAAATTTATGCAGTTTGTTTTGGCCGAGATAAAGAGTGTATTCCTGAGTCTTGGGATCAATGGGTTTAGCGAGCGGCATTTCAAAGTCAAGGTGGACTTTGGTGCTTGGCGGGGACGGCTGCCACGATAAGCCGCTGCCAATGACGATAAGCCTTCCGTACTGCGTATCCTCAATACCGATCGATCCCTGGGCAGATCTGTTGAATTCGTTTGTAAATTCGTAATCAGTTGCAAAAGCCAGACCGAGCTCCCTGCTCTCCCCTTCCGGCTTCCAGGAACTGCTGACAGCAAAGCAGAGAAGAGCATGATCGGAAAGCCAAGGGAAGATGTTGAGTTTTATTTCCTGCCAACCGGAATCTTTAATATTTATGGTGTCCAAAAGCACGCCATCATACCAGAAGGTGACGGTCACCGGTTCTTCGCGTACGGCGGCCAACCTGAGTTTTAAAACTCTCTCTTCTTTTGGAACTTCAAGCAGCATGCCGCCTTTAGTCGCGCTCCACCTGTAAGGGAAAGCATTGCCCATCCAGCGTTCCTTGTTGAAGAAACCGAAGTCGCTGGGAAGATCGAATCTTTGGCGGCGTTCTTCGCCGCCCAGCTTCCCGAAGACGCCGTAAGCGTAAACGGCATTAAAGAAAACGAGCAGGATAAAAGAGACGAGAAGCGTCCTTAAGCGCAGCGGCTCATTAACGTCTCCTTTCAGTTCAGCTATGAAAACGGCCAGAACAAACGCGGTAATAGACGCCGCCTCAGGAGCGTTCAGATGGGCTCCGAAAAAGGATATTACCATAAAGGACAAAAGGATCGCGGATATGAGCAGGAATTTATTGTCCTTCTCGTTTTCCCAAGCCTTTTTGAAAAGTAGAAAAATAAGCCAAACGAAGACAGCCGCGCCGGCTAATCCCAATTCCACTCCCCATGTCAGGTACTGGTTCCAGGGATTGTCCATAGGCGTTTCATCGCCGGCCTCCCTGTTGTAATTCACGACCTCCAATGGGAATGCTCCCAAACCTACGCCCTCAATGGGATATTCTTTCCAAATGCGCCAGGCCTGCTTCCATTGCAGCTCCCGGCGGTCGGTCAAGGTGACTCCCCGCTCATTATCGAGCCGGCGGAATTGTCTCGCAAGGCGCGCGATCACCGGATTTTTGGAATGCGAATTAAGCTTTAACCTTGGAGTGGAAACAAGGAAGATCAAAAAAAGCAGAAGAATTCCCGCAGCGCCCAAGACCTGAATAAGGCTGGGCTTTTTGCTCCTGAAACGATCGATAAGAATTCCGGCGGCAAAGAAGAAAGCGAAAAGGAGCAGGAATAAAAGCGATGAACGCGAACCGGAATAGGTCATGGCGACGAAGGAAACGCAGGCCGTGGCTCCAAAAAAGATCTTGTCCAATATTTTCCCTGTCCAAACGAAATAGAGCGCCAGAGGGATATAAAGCGCTATGAAAATGCCGAGTGAATTCGGGTCAGACATACCGCCGGATACTCTGCCGGATTCCAGCCAGCTGGCGTCCAGGAAGGCTTTGGGAAGGTACGATCCCCTGTGCTGCAGGAAAGCAAGAATTAGAATGGGCCAAAGGCCTATGGTGACTGAGCGCAAAAGATTCCTTAGATACAGAGTCCTCTCTCCTCTCTCTTTCAATTCACCGAAAATGGATGAAACTGTCCATACAAGCGCCGGGAACGTCAGGAAGAGAAAACAGTAAAGGAGCGTAATCCTTGCCGCTTCTGAAGCCGTTCTGCCGTCCGTATTGATTATGCGGTCATAAAAGAAAGGTGTTTTGAAACCGGTGAACACTCCGCCGTAGCGCGCTACCGTCCAGAAAGCCGAGGAAAGGCCGACCATAAAAAGGAGAAGCAGAGGAAGCTTGAAACTCTTGTCAAGATTCGTTGCCTGCCTGGTAACGAGCCTGTTAGCCCAATAGCCGAGAGCAAAAATAAGAACGAAAAAGATTACAGGCTGATGAGCTCCAATGTTAAGAAGCCTGCTGGGGGCGGCGGAAAAAGGCAGAATGAAAGCAAGAAAATACAGCGCTTTTTGAGGGACGAAATAAGCAGCGGCGAAAATGAAAAAAAGGGCGACGGCGTAAACAAAACGGTAAACCGGGTCAAGTGGCGCCAACTCAAATGCCGCCGGCCAAATGGCGCAGAAAGCAAGAAGGAATAGCGCTGTGGCTGTCAGTTTTCTCAATTTTGGGAGCATTAGATACCGCGGGCGATAAAGAAGAAAGTCTTGAAAATAATGACAATGTCAAGCAGAAGGGAACGCTCCTGAAGGTAATACATGTCGTAGTCGAGATTCTCGTGAATGGGAAGGTTGCGCTCTGCGCTGATCTGCCAAAGGCCGGTGATGCCGGGCTTGACCTTCAGTCTGAGCTTCTGCCATTTGTCGTAAGTGTCGACAATGAACGTCATCTCGGGCCTCGGGCCGACGAAGGACATATCGCCTTTAAGGACGTTCAGGATCTGGGGGAGCTCGTCGATGCTCGTCAGTCTCAGGATGTGCCCTACCCTTGTGATCCTGGGGTCTCGTCCGCTCTTGGGTTTCAGTTCAGAGCCGCTGGCTTCCGTTTTCATAGAGCGGAATTTGTACATGATGAACTTTTTGCCGTTCAGTCCCACGCGCTCCTGGGAGAAGAAGACCGGTCCTTTGCTGTCGAGCTTTATGGCGACAGCGGTGAGAAGCATGACAGGCAGTCCGGGGATCAAAAGCAGCAGGGAAAAGGCTATGTCAAAAGCTCTCTTGACAAAATTGTAATACCAGGAGACCGTGAAGTCGTGGATAATGGAAAGAACAAAAATACCCGCTATGTCGTATCCTCTTATGACCTGAGGAATGGTGTAAAGTCTTGGAGTGAAGTAGAACGGCACTTTCAAGGTGTAGCAGAGATCCATGACGGAAAAGATCTTTTCAGCCGGCGCTTCGCTCATGCAGAAGAAGACGGAAGTAATGTCAAGCTCTTTAATTAAGCGCTCAAGATCCTCGACTGTGCCCTCGACCTTCAGCTTGAAGCCGTTCTTCTCGACTTCTATCTCGGTGCCTTTCGGGATGTAGTCGTCAAGATAGCAGACGGGAAGATAATGGTGGGCGGTGTGGCGCATAAGGCGGCGGGCCACCAGTTTCCCGTTGTTACCGGCGCCCAGGATAAGGCAGTTCCTGACAAAGATGCCCTTCTTGTGCAGCTTGCTGATGAACCAATTCATGAAGGCCCTAAAACAGACGACCATTATGAAGGCATAGACAAAGGAATAACAGAAGATGCGCCTGGAAAAAAGCTTGTCAATATACTGATTCTCAACGTTGTGAAGATAGATGTAATAGAGGAAGTAAGAGGCGCAGGTGAAGACAGCGGCGAAAACATAAGAGGATATGACGTGCTGGTACTCCTTGACGTTCAGAAGTGAGTTGTCGCCGCGGTAATATTTGCGAAGAACGTTGTAGGCAACGAGAATGAAGGAGAAAACTATTGCCAGCGTAAGATAGAAGTGGTCCTTGTCCGGAAGATAGTAAATGGTGCTTCGCATATTGTAAGCCAGATACTTGTCCGAGAAGCCGAACCCCATGTAGGTGTGGTAGCCAAAGTAGAAAGCAATATGGACGATAACAATGTCAGCCGCCAGCCTAAGAAGATAGAAAAGTCTTTCGATCTTAGTTCTCATAACTTATAGAATCAGTGAAATGCAGGCTAAGTCGTTCATTATGTCTTTGGGAAGATTGCTGCCGCGGAAAGCGATCATCTCATACATCATGAGAGCAAGGATCTTCCTTTGTTTTTCAACCGGTAATTCAGACAGGAAATTTTTCATCGCGTAATAGCGGGGATTGCCGGGGAATACTCTCGCAGCGCGCATGTCCCCTCTTTTGGCGGCCTCCGCGATGACGGGAAGGTCGCTCATAATGTAAGTCAGTTTCGCGAAGATCCCCTCTTCGCTGCCACTTGGATCGAAACGCAAATTTCTGAGAGCGGAGAGCGTCCCATCCATATCGCCGGACAAAAGGCAGTTCCTAAGCTCCCACTCGTCCTGGATATTGGAGTCGGCGCATATCGCCATGACGTCCTCCTCGGTAATTTCTTCCCTCTCCCCCGTGTAAAGGCTGACTTTCTCCATTTCAGCCGCAACTTTCCTGGTGTCCGTTCCTACGATCTCGGAAAAAGCTCTTTCGCCCCCCGGCGTCAGAGTCTTG
>JAFYIM010000282.1 GCA_017538635.1 bacterium | reverse complement strand
GGGAAGGGATAAATTCCATCCCAAGGGCCGCGACAACGGTTACATCCTGACCATAGACGGTCTTAGGATCTACATCGCCGGCGACACTGAGCCGATTCCCGAAATGAAGGACATTAAAGATATCGACATAGCGTTCCTGCCTGTCAACCAGCCCTACACCATGACTCCGGAACAGGCCGCTAAAGTCGCCAAGGCCATCCAGCCGAAAGTCCTCTTCCCGTATCATTATTCCGACACTCCCGTAAAAGAGGTTGCGGAACTTTTAAAAGACACCAAGATAGACGTAAGAATAAGAAATTACAAATGACGTTTTGTTGGGAAATATCAGAGCGGATAATAAAGGGCGGAGAGATCACCAAAGAGGAAGCGGTCTCCCTTTTAAAAAGCGCCGCGTCGCGCGATGAACTGCACGAGGCTGCCCACAAAGTGACCGAGGCGCTAACTCCCAAGCGTTTTGATTTCTGCGGGATCGTCAACGCCAAGTGCGGACTCTGTTCGGAGAATTGCAAATGGTGCGCCCAGTCCGCCCACTGGAAGACCGGCTGCGAAATTTTCCCCTGGATCGGCGCGGAAGCCTGCCTCAAGGCCGCTCTGGAGGCGGAAGCTAAGGGCGCCACGCGCTTCGGCCTGGTCACCAGCGGCCGCGCTTTGGATGAGCAGGGCGTAGAGAAAGTCTGCGAAGCACTGACACTCCTGAGGGAAAAAACGCATCTTCATCTCTGCGCGTCGTTGGGCATTCTTTCAAAAGAGCAAATTGAGCGTCTGCAGGAAGCCGGACTGGAGTGGCTGCACTGCAACATCGAGACGGCGCCCTCGTATTTCCCCACTCTTTGCACGACGCATACCGTGGAAGAGAAGATCGCCACTTTGAAACACGCCCGCGAACTCGGCTTGAAATTGTGCTGCGGCGGCATAATCGGCATGGGCGAAAGCGATGAGCAGCTTGTTGAATTCGCCTTTGCCTTAAAAGAGATCGCACCTGATTCCATCCCGGTCAACGTTCTCCATCCCATCCAGGGCACGCCGCTCTTTGAAAAGGGGATACTTGCTCCCGACCGCGTCGTGGATTCTGTCTCTATATTACGCCTGGTTAATCCCAGAACGCCGCTAAGGTTCGCAGGCGGACGCAGAGACATGAGCGACGAGACGGCCAAACGGTGCATTTACGTCGGTATGTCGGCGGGCATAGTAGGTCCTTTGCTGACCACTCCCGGCGGCGACTATGACGACGATAGGCATCTCGCCGCGCTGGCAGGCTACGACGTAGCGCCTGATCTAAGGCCTACGGATGACGAGCGCTTTGAAATGGTGGTCAAAAGCATTATGGAACGTCACAGAGCTGCTTTTGAAGAGTTGGCGAAATGACAACAGAAGAGGCGTTCCAGAGGCTGGCGAGATCAAAGTTCCGCTCGCGTTTCCATCTTTCTGCCGCGGAGCGGAAATACTTTGCTGAGAAAGGTGCTGACACCATAAGGCATCACGCCGAGGATTTCATTCGCGAGAGACTGGCTCCGGCCGAGCCAGAGAACGACGGAAAGCAGACGCCTATGAAAGGGCATCCTGTCTTCGTGGCTCAGCACGCCACGGCGACCT
>JAFYIM010000281.1 GCA_017538635.1 bacterium | reverse complement strand
TTCTTCCTGGCCCAGGAAAACGCCTCGCAGCTTCTGAAAGCCATCGTTGACGACCTCGACACTATGCCGGAGCCCGTTCTTCTCCAATGCACCGTCAACTACCGCAACGTGCCTATCATTGCGTGCTACCGGGAAAACGGCGAGAACAAAGTGGAGTACCTGAAGTGAGCGACGCCGAATTCGTTTACGGCATCAATCCCGCCTTCGAACTTATGAAGGCCAAAAGGCGCGAGATCTTAAGGATCTTCCTTTCCGAGAGCGCCAAAAGCAATCCCAGGATCCTAAAGATCGCAGAACTTTGCGGCAAGCGTCAGATCCCTCTGGAATGGATGGAAAAAGGGCGCCTTATAAGCATGTGCGAAAGCCGTGACAACCAGGGTGTCGTCGTTTACGCCTCTCCGTATCCATACGTCGATTCCAGGGAAATGGGGCAGAATAGCAGGATACTTCTCATGGACAACCTGGAAGACCCGCAGAATGTGGGCGCCATACTTCGCAGCGCCGAGATCTTCGGCTTTTCGGAAGTTTTCCTGCCTTTGAAAGGCTCGCCCGGCATCTACCCCTCCGTTGTCAAAGCTTCCGCCGGCGCTTCGGAACACCTAAGGATCGCCCGCGACCGCAACGCCAACCAATACCTGAAGCTCGCCAAGCAGCTGGGCTACAAGATCGCCGCCCTGGACGGCGCCGGCAAAGTCGAGCTCGATACGCTTAGCGCCGACGCTCCGGAAAAACTGATGCTGGTCATCGGCGGCGAAGACAAGGGCGTCGGGCAATTCATATTGAACGAAGCGGACTACGTTGTAAAGCTCCCCCAATTGGGCCGCATCAATTCCCTTAACGCTTCCGTGGCGGCGGGCGTCGCCATGTACGCCCTGAGAAATGCTTGATCTCATCGTGGTGGGCGGAGGCGCTTCCGGGCTTATGGCGGCCATCGCGGCGGCCAAGGCCGGAAAGTCCGTTCTGGTCCTGGAAAAAACGGACCGCTGCGGCAAAAAACTCGCCATCACCGGCAAAGGCCGCTGCAACATTACCAACGCCGAGCCTATAGACGATTTTTACGGCCATTTCGGCAAAAACGGTCTCTTCCTCAAGGACGCCTTCAAAACCCTCGATAATAAGGCGCTGGAGGCTTTCTTCCACCATCTGGGCCTTGCGACCGTAACGGAACGCGGCGGCCGCGTCTTTCCGGAGAGTCAAAAAGCCAGCGACGTCCTCCAGGCTCTCCTTGACTACGCCTGGGACTTGGGCGTCACGATAAGGAAAAACTGCCGCTGCGCCTCTTTCGTTCAGGACGAAGAGACCAAAGAGATAAAAGCCCTTCTGCTCGACGACGGAACAAGCCTCGCCGCCAAAAATTATCTTCTGGCCTGCGGCGGCGCCTCGTACCCTTTGACCGGCTCCGACGGCGACGGAGCGAAATTAGCAAGCAAGCTCGGCCATACGATCGTGCCTTTGCGCCCGGCGCTCGTTCCCCTCGTCGTGGAGGGCTCCTCGGCTTCCCGCTTCCAGGGCGTCAGCCTGAAAAATGTGCGCGCCTCCCTTCTTGTGAACGGCAAAAGCAAAAAGAGCTTTTTCGGGGAAATGCTTTTCACACATTTCGGCCTTTCCGGCCCCATCATTCTTTCGCTTTCCGAAGAAGCCGGACTTTATCTGGAGAAAGGCGCCAAGGTCGCCGTCTCTGTCGATCTCAAGCCTGCGCTAACAATGGAGCAATTGGAGCTGCGCCTTCTCAGGGAGATCTCGTCTCTCGGCGCCAAGCACGCCAAAGCGCTCCTAAAAGAACTCCTGCCCACCAAGATGATCGAGCCCTGCCTAACCGATCTTAATCTCTCGGACAAAAAGACCGTCTCCCAGATCGACCAGAAGACCAGGAAAGCTCTGCGTCTCTGGCTCAAGGAACTAATTTTCCCCATCTCCGCCACAAGGCCCTTGAAAGAAGCGATCGTCACCGCCGGCGGCGTGAAACTGAAAGAAATCGACCCAACCACCATGCGCTCCAAGATAGTTCCCAATCTCTTAGTGACCGGGGAACTCTTGGACCTCGCCGCCGACACCGGCGGCTACAATCTGCAAGCCGCTTTTTCCACCGGATACTTGGCAGGAAGCAAGCTCTAAGGAAAAACATGAACATCCACACTTTCGATATCGTTCCCCGTCATTCTGAAGTCGACATCAACGGCAAAGTGAAACTGCGCGCCGTTTTCGATTACATTCAGGAAGCCGCTGCCCAGCACGCGGAACTCTTAGGCTGCGGCATGCGCTTTCTGGCGAAGGAAAAGAAGATCTGGGTGCTTTCCAGGATGAGATTGCATTTCAACCGCCCGCTGCTTCTGGGTGAAAAGCTCACCGTTTTCACCTACCCCAGGGGCTTTGACAAACTTTTCGCCCTGCGTCCCCTCGTCATAAAAGATGAAAACGGGGAAGAGGTCATGCAGGCCCTGAGCCTCTGGCTGCTTTTGGATATGGAACGCGGCAGGATCCTCCGGCCAATGGAAAACCTCGCCTGCCCGATGCCCGACAACAGCGAGCTTCCCGGCTACTTCGATACGCCGGACAAACCCTCCGCCTCCATTGAAAATCTTAAAGAGATCTTCACTTCCACCACCCGCGACGCGCAGATAGACCTTAACCGCCACATGAACAACGCGGAATACGCGCTCTACACCCACAGCGCCATCGCGGAATTGACCAAGACCGCGCCGTACTTCGAGGACCTCACCGTCAATTTCTCCAAAGCGACGAAGAGCGGCGAAAAACTAATCTGGCGCGCGCAGGTGAATGACGACCGCACCTTCGCGGTCATCGCCTCGGACGAGAGCGGCACCGAGCGCTTCCAAGCCTCCGGCACGCTGGCTTTATAACGCAAAAAAAGAAGGGCCCCAAAAAAAGTAGTCGCCGCTAAGTGAACTCACGGAGGACGCAAATGTTTTCAATGCGCGCGTAGTCCGTGAGCGAGAGGCCAATACTTTTTTTGGGGCCCGACTGTTTTAAGGTGCGCTACTTATGCCAGACTTCGTTCGTCAGCGTCACGCCGTCGCCGCGAAACACTTTCAC
>JAFYIM010000280.1 GCA_017538635.1 bacterium | reverse complement strand
TCATCTACTCTGTAGTCGGTCTTGTCAGGCCAGGTCATGCCGTAGGTTTCGCCGCGCAGCTCTTTCTCTTGTATCTGGACTCTGGGCAGCTTGCTGTTTCTGCCTGTCTGGATGTTCATTATCCTCGAGTACTGGTCTGCAGTGGTTTCAAGCACGCCGATGTATATGGGCCTGGTGATCGTCACCCGATGCTTGTCTTCAGGGACGCCGCCCGGCTGTCTGTTCGGTTCGTCCGAGGCGGAGCCCATGTAGAAGGTACCCTGATTGATCCTTCTGAACCAGATATTTGTGGTTTTGCAGGCGTTATTATGGCCAACATTCACCGGACCAGTCGCGCTGGGACTCAGGGTGTAGTCGGCGAGATCCAACTTAAGGTAGGTCGAAGCGGTTCCGCTGACGTCCAGGGCGATCACGTTGAATTTGGCGTCGTCGGTATTGGTATTCGGCTTGTCAACGGTGGAGTTCCAGGTGATTCTTTTTACGCCGTCGCCAAAGACGATGCCGCAGGCGCCTTCGCCTTCGATGGAGCTAAGGTCAAAGACAGAGCCGTCTTCGATCTGACCGTGGAAGGCTGTGCGGAAAACAGGGAACGTCGCATTGGACGTTAAGGTATAGTCAATGTCGACCTTGCCGTTCCAGGGCCAACGCTGGGAGGCGGTGACGCTGGTCAGAGTGCTGTTTGCTAAAACCGACGCGGCGGCAGCCAAAGACAGCAAAAGTAAAAATAGAGATCTGTTATTCACTTTTATACCTCAGTTTAATTTTCTATAGGAAAGTCCGAAAAGGATGAGCGCCATCAAAGCAAGGGAAGGCTCCGGCGTGATCGTAATGGATGTGGTGCTGGTGACAGACTCGAAGATTGCGGTGGGATCGTCGTTGTCATAGATCGTGTAGTTGAGAGTATAGGAGTCGCCCCTGGGCAGATCGCCGGGGTCAACGGAGGTGTAATTCCACCTGTAAGTGCCTTCTCCTTCCACAGAGCTTGTCATGATGTCGTAGGTGTCGCCGGAGGACATTGAGAAGAAGCCCATGATGCCGCTGGCGCCCTGATCGGTGGCGTAAAGTTTAAACTTCCTGTCGAAGCCTTTGCCGTTTAAGGCCCACTTGGCGCTGTAAGTGATATAGTCGGTAGGCTTGATCTCGACGCTCTTGCCGGAGGCGATATTGTAGGTGTCCAATGTATAATTAGAGGACCAGGTCGGAGGCAGGGGGTCGCCGGAACCGATGGTGACGTAAGCGGTGTCGGTGCAAAGGACATTGCCCATGCCGTCTTTGACTTCATGGATCAGCGTATAATGGAGGTGTCTCGGCAGGGCGAGGATATCCTCGTCGGCGTAGTTCCAGTAACATTTGCCGTATTCGCCGTCATAGACGTTGCGGTAAATGTAGTACGGCCTGATCATATTGTTTTCCGCTCTGACGGTCGATACTCTGTCGTAGCCGTAGGCCCAGTCCGAGCCGAAAGTTATGGGATCCATTACGGAGATCAGAAATTCAGTTCCGAGATTTACGTTGTCAAGCTCAATGCCCGACGACCACACGCTCTCAGCGGCGGGATCAGTCGTCCAATCGGCCATAACAGGGGCGGCAAGCAAGGCCGTCAGAATGGCCAAGGTCGTGTTTTTAATTAGAATATCTTTCATTTTGTTCATTAAGATATTTGTTCAGCTTTTAAAAAACGATTGCGATGCGGAAACCTATGTTGGTGGTTCTGGCGTTTCTGCCCATTCTCATAGCCATGCGGCAGTAGTTGGTGGGGTCGCTTACATAGACGCTGCCGCTCTTGACGATGAATCTAGTGTCCGAAGCATCGCCAACGGGGTCGGTCACAGCGCTGGTGCCGAGATGGACGGAAAGGCGGTCAAGGCAATATTCCCAGGCGTTGCCGTGAATGTCGTAGAGACCGTTTATGCCGGGCTCCTTCAAGCCGACATCGTGGACGGCGCTGTTCGGATCCTGGCACCAACCGAGTCTGGCCATGTCGGTGTAGTCCACGACATTCGTGGTATACGATCTTTCGGGATCAAGCGGATCTTCAACCACCTTGGTCTTCCAGAAAGATGAGCCGTCGTTCCAGACTTTGTCGCCGTGGAAAGTGCCGTCGTAGTTATAAATTCCGTCATCGTCGTAAGTCCCGTCGCCCTTGTCCCTGGCAGCCATTTCCCACTGGGCTTCCGTCGGCAGGTCGAATTTCAGGCTGTAGCCGGTCTTCTGGCGCAGCCTGCCGAAGAAGCTGTTGTCGTCAACTCTGTGGTCGGTCTCGGTAGGCCAGGTCGCTCCGTAAGCGGTGCCGCGCAGATCGTCCATGTTGACTGATACCGCCGGGGTCTTTGTGCTGGAAGAGGAGCCGGAATTGATCATTGCATACTGGGCTGCGGTGCATTCGAAAATACCGATATAGAAAGGCTTCGTGATCGTCACCGCGTGCTTGTCTTCATAGACTGTGGGGTTGACGGAGGGTTCTCTGCCAGGTTCGTCTGAAGCGGAGCCCATGTAGTAGGTCCCGGGATTGATCCTTTTGAAATAAATCTTCCAGGTCTTGTAGGCATCCCGCGAAGGATTACTACTCGAAAGATCCGGACCGGCCATGGTATAGCTCATAGTGTAATTGTTAAGGTCCAGGATAAGGTACTCAGCGGCCTTGGTGACGTCCAGGGCGATGATGCCGACCTTCACACTGCTGGAATCAGTATTCGGCTTGTCAACTGAAGCGTCCCAGGTGATTCTTTTCACGCCGGCAGCAAAGGTGACGCCGCAGGCGCCGTCGCCTTCAAGGGTGTTGAGGGCGAATGCTTCGCCGCTCCCTATCTGGCCGTAGAAAGCGGTGCGGAATACCGGGCTGGGCGAGGTGGAGGACAGGGTGTAGTTGATGTCCACCTTGCCGTTCCAAGGCCAGCGCTGGGCGCAGCTGATGTTCGTCACCTGGCTGGGGGTAAGGTCCGCCAGAACCGATACGGCAGCTGTCAGGGCAAGCAAAAGAGCAAATACAGATCTGCTGTTCACGTTAGTTCCTCTATTTGTTAAGTCTCGTTTTTTGACGCACCGTTTATGCAGTGCATCCTCTTATCTCAATTATATAATTTTAATGTTCTAAAGATTCTACCAAAACAGATCTTTAAATGCAAACGAATTTGCTGGGGGGGGTAAGTGACGTTACTGTAGGCGCTTAATTTGAGGACTAGAACTGCGGCAAAATTGCTCCCGCGAAGGGAGCAGGGTTTTTGCCGCAAATGCCATTGTTTAGGGCAGATTGCGCTTGCTTCTGAAATAGACCGCGATCTCGTTGATCCTGGCGCTGCGTTCCCTTGAGTCGTAGGTTCTGAGGCCGAGGTTGTTTTCCGCGAATTCGTCGGGGCGCATTCTGTTAGTGTAGAGGATCTTGAATCTGACGTAGCGGACCTCTTTGGCGCCGAAGGTGTATTCCTCGCAGGGGAGATTGGGGATGCCGTTGTTTTTTAGGCCGATGCGCTCCCAGTTTTCGCCGTCAAGCGAGATCTCAACTGTGTAGCGCTGGGCACTGAGGCCGTCGGCGTAAGGATAGATCGCGACTGTGTCGCAGACGGTGGGGGATTCAAGATCGATGGTGGCGGTCTGACCTAAGCGCGTGCCTTCCCAAGCGCTGCCGTTGTCAATTACGCCGTCGGTAAGGTATTCCGGTCCGCAGTCCAGATATGTTTCGTAATTGGAGGTGACGGGTTTTCCGAAAGCAAGGTTGCCCTCAACGAGGCGGGTGTCCAGCGTTGTGAAAGTGTTGGCGGAAAGACCAACGGAGTTTCTTAAGTTCGGGCGGTCGAGCAGGCCGCGGCCGAAATTGATGTACATGATGTTCTTGACTTTTTCGGAAGAGAGCGTTACTTCGTCAGGGGCGGTGATAGTAGCGTTGGCGGGATGGAAGACTTTGTCTATGCCCGCGACTTCAAAGCAGTCGGGGTCTTTGCCATCCGCTGTCGTCAGACCGTCGTAGGCGAAGTCGAAAGTGAGTTTGGCGCTTTGCCCTTCCAGCTCGATGCTTTTTATTTTCGGGAAGTAAGGCCTGAGTTCGGCTTTGCCGTACTGCTCGTAGAGCGCAAGGTTCGCGAGCCGGACAGCCAGAGGCTTCTTGTCCATCGGGTGGATGTTCGTCAGGTCGTCCGCGGTGTCGTAGGCCAATGCCATGCCGGTATTGGGAATGTCCAATGATCTCGTCTGGGCGTCGATGATCTCGTTGCGGTGGGTGTAGATGGCGACGTAGTGCCAGGAAGCGATCTGAACGTAATAGAAGGGCAGGTCTTCGTTCCAGATCCTGCGCCAGCCATCAACTAGGGCGTGCATCTTCTGATAATAGGATTCGCCGCAGGGACGGTCGATGACGTCGTACTCCGCCTGGTACCAGAGGAAGCCTTTTATCGCGAAGGGAACGAGAGGGTGGATCTGGGTGTTGTAGATGGAGCAGTTCTCGTAGGGCGTCGGGTATTTCGGAGGCTTGGGGGGAGGAGGCATTATTTCGCCGTTTTCCACGGAAACTTTGACTTTTTCCGTCCACTCTTTGCTTCTCTTATAGGTGTTGACGAGGGAAGTCTCGTAGAGTTTTCTTTGCTTTTTGATGTCCTCTACATTGCCTTCCATGCCCTTGGTCATCTCGAAGCCTTCGGGCGGGATGTAAGCCCTGATGGGCGTGCCGCCCCAACTGCTATTGATGACGCCGATGGGAGCGTCTATTTCTTCCATGAGTCTTCTCGCGAAGAAATAGCCGATGGCGCAGAAGCCGCCGAAGGTGCCCTTGCCGGCCGTTTCCGGCGTGCAGACGGCCCACTTGGTGTCGATATCGAAGCGGGGCGTATAGCTCGTTTTGTTGACGGTGGTCAGGATGCGGAGGAAAGGGTGGTTCGCGTTTTTGACGAGATCCTCGCCGTTGTAGCAGGCCTTGATGCCCATCTCCATGTTGCTTTGCCCGGAGCAGAGCCAGACCTCGCCGATAAGGATGTCGCTAACTTTTATTTCTTCGCCGGTGGAGGCTTTGACTGTCAAGGTCTGCGGTTCGAAAGTCTTTGAGAGAGGAGAAAGCTTAACCATCCAGGAGCCATTGCTGTCCGCGGTCGTTTCCAGGGTTTGATTCTGGAAGATGACTGAAATTTTGGCACCGGCTTTGCAGAGGCCCCAAATCGGAACAGGTTTTCCCTGCTGCAGGACCATGTGGTCGCTTATGACATTCGGCAGCCTTAAGGCGTGGTTTCCGGGCTCGATGCCCAGCTCTTTCTCAAAAGACAAAGGCGAGTACATTAGTGTTCCATCCTGAAGATGCGGTATTTGATGAATTCCCTTATTCTCTGTATGACGGCGTAGAGGGCCGGCGTGAAGCAGATGCCGACGATCGTGGCAAGGAGCATGCCGGAGAACGTCGTGATGCCGATGGATTGGCGGCTGCCGGCGCCGGCGCCGGTCGCGATGACGAGCGGCCAGACGCCGAAGAGGAAGGACCAGGCGGTCATAAGCACGGCGCGGTAACGCATGTTGGCGCCGTTGACGGCTGCGTCGAAGATGGGAACGCCCAGTTCGCGCTCCTGCTTCGAGAATTCCACCATCAAAATGGCGTTCTTGCCGGCCAGGCCGATCAGCATGACCAAGCCTAATTGAGCGTAGATGCCAAGTTCGGAATGCGTGAGCTTAAGGCCGAGAAGACCGCCAAGCAAGGCGATGACGACGGAGAGCATGACGGGCACAGGAATGCACCAGCTCTCGTATTGGCCGACCAGGAAGAGGTAGGCGAAAAGGCAGGCCAGGCCGATGAGGAGGCCAAGCTGGTTCTCGTTGTTCTTCTCCTGGTAACTGAGGTCCACCCACTCGATGTGGTAGCCCTTGGGCAGAGGCGTTTCCTCGATGATCTTCATCAGTTCGCCGCTCGTTACGCCGGGTGCGGACATGCCGTTCATGCCGGCGCACATCAGTTTATTCATGCGCTGGATGACCTTTGGGCCGACCGTGTAGCGCATCGTGCCGAGAGAGGATAAAGGAACCTGATTGCCGCTGTTGCTTGGGATCATCAGTTCGTCGATATTTTCAATGGAGGAGCGCTCTGCGGCTTCCGCCTGGATCTTGACGTAGTAGTTCTCACCGTTCATGGTGAAGTCGTTGATGTAGTAGGAAGCCAGTTTACTTTGCAGCGTCGCGAAGACGTTGGCGACGGAGACGTTCAGGCTCAGGGCTTTTTCTCTGTCAAGGTCGAAGTAGATCTGCGGCGTGTCGGCGTTGAAAGACGACATAACGTACAAAGTCTCGGGACGCATGGTGAGCTCCATTGACATCTTCTTGGCGACGTTACTGAGCTTGACCGGGTCGGAGTCGGAGTCCGAGCAGATCTTGAAGGAGACGCCGCCCGTGGCGCCCAGACCCATGATGGCCGGAGGCGTGAAGCAGTTGACGGAAGCACTGGGAATCGTTGCCGCGGCCGCCTGGACTTTCTGCAGAATGGCGGTGTGGCTGAGATCCTTGCCCTCGCGCTCGCTCCAGTCTTTCAGCTGGACGATGAGCATGCCGTTGTTTTCGCCGTTGCCGTTGATGATGTTCTGGCCGGAAACGGAGAAGCAGGTCTTGATGCCGGGGATGTCTTTGACTTTGTTCCTGAATTCCTCCAGGGCCTTGTCGGTACGGGCGAGCGTTGCGCCGGGAGAGAGCTCAAGGTTGCAGAGGATGACGCCCTTGTCTTCCGTAGGCAGGAAGGCCGAGGGAATAGTGCCGTGCACCCTGTAGGCAAGGTAGCAGCAGGCCGCGAAAAGGATGACCGTGATGAAGCCTCTTCTGACCAGCAGCTTCACGATGAAAAGATAGATGCTGCGGGAGCAGTTCAAGATTAGGTTGAAGGGTGCGAACACCCAAAGCGCTTTCTTTCTGGGCGGACGCAGAATGAGGGAGCAGAGAGCCGGGGAAAGCGTCAGAGCGACCAAAGTCGAGAAGCACAAGGAGACGCACATCGTAACGGAGAACTGCCGGTAGATGTTGCCGACCATGCCGCCGTAGAAGGCCAAGGGCACGTAGCAGGCGACCGTCACAAGCGTCGTCGCGATAATGGCGCCCGTTATCTGCTGCATAGATTTGGAGGCCGCGTCGCGGGCACTGAGCCCTTCCCTTTCCATCAGCGACTGGCAGTTCTCGACGACGACGATGGCGTCGTCCACCAGGGAGCCGATCACCAGTATCAGGCCGAACATTGTCAAAACGTTGATAGAGTACCCGATTATGTAAATGATCGGGAAGGTCGCAAGCAAGGATACCGGGATGGCAACGGCGGGAACGATCGTGGCGCGCCAGTCCTGCAAAAAGAGATAAGTGATGACGATGACCAGAATAAGCGCGATGACGAGCGTTTCGATGATCTCTCTGATCGTCACCTTGATGAACTTGGTCGGATCGTAAGCCACTTCGTAATAGACGCCTTCCGGGAAGCGGGGCTTCAATTCCTCAAGGAGCTTATTGATGTTGTTGACCGTGTCGAGGGCGTTGGCGTCGCTGGTTCGGAATGTCGCCATGCCGACGCCGGGCTTGCCATCGAGAAGGCCCTGGCCGGCGTAGGAGCGCGCGCCCAGTTCCACTCTCGCGACGTCACTGATCTTCACCATTGAGCCGTCAGCTTCCGTTCTCAGAACGATGTTGCCGAAGTCTTCCGTCGTCAGAAGACGGCCCTGCATGTCGATCTTGTACTCGACGTATTCGTTGCTGGATTCCGTGCCGACCGTGCCGGCCGCCGCCTGCAGGTTCTGGCTCTGGATGGCCGCTATTATGTTGGCCGTGGTGATGCCCAAGCCTGCCATGCGGAAAGGATCGAGCCAGATGCGCATGGAGTAAACTCTTTCGCCGAAGACCGCCACGGTGGCGACGCCTTCCAGACGCGAGATGGCGTCCTTTATAGTCGTGTTGACGAAGTTGTTGAGGTCAAGAAGCGAATAGTCGTTGTGGGAAAGGAAGCTGTAGATGGTAAGGAAGTCGCCGCTTCTTTTGTGGATGTTGACGCCGACTTTCTTCACTTCGTCTGGCAGTTTCGCCTCAGCTCTTTTCACGGCGTTCTGGACGTTGACCATCGCCATGTCGTAGTCGATGCCGGGCTGGAAAACGATGGAGCAGCTGTAGGAGCCGTTGTCGTCGCAGGAAGAGGTGAAATACAGAAGGTGCTCGACGCCGTTGATCTCGGCTTCCAGAGGCACCGCAATGGTCTCCTGGACGGCCTGGGCGGAAGCGCCGGCGTAGTTGCAGCCGACGTAGATCTGGGGAGGCGCGATCTCAGGATATTCCGCAATGGGGATGTTGGGTATGGCGATGGCGCCGGCCAAAAGCAGGACCAGGCTGATGACCATGGCCAGGCGCGGCCTTTCTATGAAGATCTGGGAAAACATGGATTACTCCTCAACCGGCACGACTGGGGTTCCGGGGATGACTTTCAGCATACCGTCCGTCACGACTCTTTCGCCCTCTTTAAGCCCTTCCAGGACTATCTGCTTGTCGCCCTTCTGCACGCCTTCTTTTACGTTGCGTCTTGTCGGCACGTTATTGTCGTCCAGGACGTAAACGTAAGAGGAGGTGCCGTCGTGCATGACGGCGCTCGGCAGAACGCAGGGATAGGTGACGCTCTCGTTCTTCCTTAAGAGCACGGCGACTGTGGCGCCGGGATTGAGCTTCTGATCAGGGTTGGCAAAGACGGCGTAGAGGATGACAGCGTCCGTCGCTTCGTTCGACTGGTTTTCCGTGATGGTCACTTTGCCGGTCAAGGGATAGATGGAGCCGTCGCCCAATTTCACGGTCACTTCCGCTTTTTCCTTCAGCTCTTTTTCGCTGCCGTAGTCAGTAAGAAAATCCTTGTTGCTAATGGCGAAGCGCACTCTCAGGGGATCCTGCTGGATGACGGAGGCCAGAACGCCGGAGCTGGGAGTGATGTAGTTGCCTTTCGTCTTGGCGGTCGTGCCGACCTTGCCTGAAATGGGGGAAGTGATGACGGTGTAGCTCAAGTTCTCCTGAGCCGTCAGAAGCGTGGCTTCCGCAGCCTGGACCGCGGCGTTGGCGACCGCCAGGGCGCTCTTGGCGTTGTCGAAGGCGTCCTTACTTGTAACCTGTTTGTTGTAAAGATCCTGGACTCTGTTGTATGTCTGCTGGGCGTACTCCGCTTTCGCTTTGACTTCGGATAGCTGCGCTTCCGCGCTCATGACCGCGGCCTTGTAGGGAACGTCGTCAAGCTTGTACATCACCTGTCCTTCCTCT
>JAFYIM010000279.1 GCA_017538635.1 bacterium | reverse complement strand
TTATGATTATGACTCTCTTCGCCATCAGTTGTCGATGCTCCAGTAAGATTCGAACTGCCCTGGCAGATATCTCTCCAGAGACGATCCTCCCACGAACTCTCTCAAAATGCTGTTTTCAGGAATCAGCTGAGTTCCCATCGGTTCGAAGAAGGAGAGGAGACGCAGCAGACTGTCGGCCTTGGGATAGGCAGGGCTTTCCTTACTTATCTGCAGAAGCAGAGGCTCCGCTATAGGTTTCAAGACGCACAGTTCGTAGAGGAACATGGAATTGAAGATGGCGTCAGCCTGCTCCTGGTAAGGGAAGATGTTCTTGTATTCGCCGCGCCTGATGCTGGCCCATCTCATGATCGTCTGCTCCGCACTGTGTCCTCTTGTCCTGGCGTCGCGAACGATCCTCCTGATCATGCGGGAATCGCTGGTCGAGATATGGTGGTGACGGTCAAGGTTCAGGGGCGTCAGAGGCGAAATGTAAATGCGGAAGATCGATTCGGCCGGGATCCCCTGCGTAAGGAGCGGATTGAGCCCGTGGATGCCTTCCGCGATCAGGATCTGGCTTTCTTTTAAACGCAGCTTCGGACCGACGCTTCTGGTGCCTGTTATGAAATCGTACTTGGGAAGCGTCACTTCCCTGCCCGCGATCAGTTCGTTGAGGTCGTGGTCAAGAAGCGTGAGGTCCATGGCGTGGATGCTCTCGAAATCGTACTCCCCTTTCTCGTCCCTGGGAGTTTTGTCGCGCTCCACGAAGTAGCGGTCCATCTCCAGAGTCACCGGCTTGATGCCGCAGGTCTGCAGCGCGATGGCCAGCCTCTTCGAGAACGTGGTCTTGCCTGAGGAAGAAGGGCCGGCGATCAAAACCAGCTTCACCGCTCCCCTTTCCGCGATCTCCCTTGCGATGGAAGTGATCTGGGAAGACTGGGCCGACTCGGAGACTAAAATGCCTTCATGAGTTTCGCCCTTCTTTATGATCTCGTTTAGCTGTGGAACCGTTCCCACTTCCAGCTGATTGGCGAGCTTGACGGCCCTTCTGAAAGCGGCGTCCACCAACGTGACCTTTTCAGCCATAGCCTCCGCCCTCTTTACGTCCGTCTGGCTCGGCACCAGAATGAAGCCGGAAGGCGTTGATCTCAGCGCAAGCCTCCTGAGGTAGCCCATGGAGACGACCAGGGGCCCGTGGAAATAATCGAAGTATTTCCCGACCCTGACGAACCAGGCTGTATTTTTCTTCGCCTTTTCGGCAATCGTCTTAAGGAAATAGATCTTGTCTTCCTCTTTTTCTTCCAGAAGGATCTTTTCACCTTCCTCAATGGTCTTTTCCTCAAAATCGACGGGGATGTCGTCGTTGACCATCTCCCACATTTTATCCTCGACCTTTTTCAGATCTTCTCTGGAGACGGGGCTCGAGGTGCGGCAGAAAAGCCCGCCCATGGGCCGGCGGTAATCGGTGAAGATCTTCTGCTCGGGGAAGACTTCCTTGAAAGCCGTGACCATAAGCAAAACCAGGCTGCGGTTGTAGACCAGTCTGCCCAATTCATGCTTTCTGGTCAGAGGCTCAAGGAAAACATCCCTTGAAGGCGCAAAGTTCAGGGTGTGCATAACGTTGTCGCACAAAGCCGCAAGGTAGAGGTAGGGATCTTCCGGATAAGCGGAAGCGATAATATCCTTCAATTTCGTTCCCAGAGGAGCGCACATGATCCTCTTGTCGGGAAGCGTAACATAAACATTCGTTCTGGGAGACGTTTCTTTGATTTCCGCCATATCTTCTCCTCAAAGTTCAAATAAACAGTATAAGTAAATTTTAGCATTTTTTTATTAAGCGCGTTCCCCGTTTTACGCCTATACCTCAACGCGCGCCAAATTTAGTATAATTTATAAGTTAATTTAACTTTTTAACCTCACACTAAAATTATGTCTTCAGCATTGCAACGCACGAAAATAAAGGAACTGTTCCGTTCCTTTTCCGAGACAAAAGAAGTCCTTGTGAAAGGCTGGGTGAGGACCCGCCGCGACAGCAAGGGCGGTTTCTCCTTCCTTGAAATTAACGACGGCTCATGCTTCGACAACATCCAGGCCGTCGTCCCCAATACGCTTCCCAACTATGAGAGCGAAATTTTGAAACTGACGACGGGCGCCAGCGTGGCCGTAAGAGGCAAAGCCATTGCGGCCGAAGGGCGCAAGCAGAGCGTTGAGATCCAGGCCGAGGAAGTCAAAGTTTACGGCTTCGCCGATCCGACCGAATACCCTCTCTTCAAACAGAGAATGTCCGTCGAATACCTCCGCGACATCGCCCACCTCCGTCCCCGCACCAACATCATAGGCGCCATGGAAAGAGTCAGGAACTGCGCCGCCATGGCCATCCATGAATTCTTCCAGAGCCGCGGCTTCGTCTGGGTGCACACGCCGCTCATTACGACCGCCGACTGCGAGGGCGCCGGGCAAATGTTCAAGGTCACGACCATGGACCTCAACGCCCTTCCCAAGACCGAGGACGGCGCCATTGACTACAAGGAAGACTTCTTTGGAAAGCCTTCGTTTCTGACCGTCTCCGGGCAGCTGGACGCCGAGAACTACGCCTGCGCCCTGGGCGACGTCTATACTTTCGGGCCTACCTTCAGGGCTGAGAATTCCAACACGCCGCGCCACCTCGCCGAAT
>JAFYIM010000278.1 GCA_017538635.1 bacterium | reverse complement strand
GAGCCAGTCCGATACGGGCTCCACCGAATACGTCATGGTCCTGACTCCGACTTTCGATACCACGCCTGCCAGCACTCTCAAAGAAGTCACAAAGATCTCCACGAAAGTTGTCTCCGGTTCCAATACTGACCTTATCGCGCTTTACGATAAGAACATGAGCCGCTTCTTCTATCTGCACCTGAACGCAGCGGACGGTTTGATGGCTTCCAGCCCGGGCGGCGTTTCCTTTGAAAACTTCAACACCGACGGACAGACTCCCAACGAGATCTCCATCGTTTTTGACCATCTCAACAACCAGATCACGTCTGTGACCTGCAACGGCGAGACTCAGGAATGTTCCATTATGTTGGAAACCACCTTCGAACAGCCGTGGAGGATGCGCCTTTCCACGTATCTTGGCGGCGTGATCGAAGGCGCTACCGGCACCTATTATGATTTCGTCAAGGTCGAGAACGTGGCCCGTGCCGAAGAGCCCACCATTTTCTGCGACAGCGATGCGGTCATTCCCCTGGATTCCACCAGCGCGGAGTTCACGCTCTTCAACGGCGCCTCCGAAGGCGAGATCAACTTCACTGTCACCACCGACGCCGATTGGCTGGAAGTCACCCCCACCAGCGGCACGTTTACCGATTCGACCGTTCTTACCCTGAAAGCCAAGGAAGACATGCCTGACGGATTCTACCGCGGCAGCATGACTGTTTCCGGCGGCGCCGGCGAACCGAAAGTCGTTTCCGTCATGTGCTCCAAAGGCAACATAATTTTTGAAGAAAAATTCGACGATATGGAAGACGGCTCGATCGTTGGTCAGAGAGGCTGGACGCTCGACATGGGCGACGTTATCGTCTCCAACGCCTACGATTGCAGCGGCAAATGCATGTTCATTCACGGTGCTGGCGGCAACAACGCCTGCAGCATGTATCTTCCGCAAGCTTGTTGGTATGAAAATCTTGTGGTGAAGGTCTCCTTTGATGTGTACTGGCCCTCCGACGGCACGGCCACCGACGTCTGCATGCTGCAGAAAAACAGCCATGAAAAGTTCGAGAATTACGTTTCGAAAGACGAAAGCGGCGAAGGTTTCTACCTGGTAAACATTCAGAAGAAATCCGGTGCCAAGAGCATCAAGAATTTCGCCATCGCCCCTTACGACAAGTGGGTCACGGTCGAATACACCATCGACCTCCAGGCCAATATGCTTCTCAGTTTCGGCTGGGACGGCGTTGTCACGAACTTCACCAACTGGCAGCTCAAGCAGCCCGACACCCATTTCTATAATTCCTGGGGATATGCCGTCTGGGATAACGCCAACGGTGTTCTTGAATGCAATCATGGCATCGACAATATTAAGGTTGAAAGAGTCGAAAAGGAAGCGGACGCTAAGATGATCGTTCCCTTGTCTGCATCCGTTGGCGTTAACGACAGCGCTGCTGTGAATGTCTTGAACGGCGGCAAGGGTTCCTTCGACTACACTGCCGAAGTTCTCGATCTTGCCGAAAACGTTACTGTCTCCCCGAGCAGCGGCACCGTTGAGGATAGTCAGGAAGTGACGATCACCGTGGACAGGGAAGGCTTGGCTGACAACTACTATCGCTCCAGAGTGGTGTTCAACGCCGGCGATGCCGGATGCACCACCACCACCGTTTCCTTCATAGTGGGCGGCGTCTATTACTCAGCCGACTTCGAAGAACCGTTCTTCGCGCTTGGTGAATTTGCCGGTCAGGACGACTGGGGCGACAACAACCCCGGCGCCAACGTTGCCTACATTCTCAGCACCAACGACAACCAGACCGTGATGATCGAGATCGGCGGCGGCTACGGCGGATATTATCACGCCCTGGATGTTCCCGAGAACAGCATTGTCAGGTTCGACTGCGACGTCTTCCTCCCGCCCGCCATCTTCGATAGAGAAGAACTGATCGGCAGGGAAGTCATTTACTTCAAGCAGAACAGCATGTACCAGTCCGCCGCGGACATCACGCTGGACATCGACTTCATGGACGGCACGCCTATCGTTTACGGCCTTGACCATGCCAACGATCTCATGTTCTCTACGACTGATTACGCGGAAGATTGGGTGCACGTCTCCTACGTCATCGACTACGAGCAGGGTAAGCTAGTGGAATTCACGATCGACGACAATTCGGAATATCCGCAGGAATCCTACATCCTCGATACGTACAAGGGCGCCGGCTGCAATCTCTTCTGCCTGTGCGTGACCTATGAAGGCAACATCCAGTTCGACAACGTCAAAGTGAGCGTTGTTCCTGAACCGG
>JAFYIM010000019.1 GCA_017538635.1 bacterium | reverse complement strand
TTGCTGAGAAAGGCGCTGACACCATAAGGCATCACGCCGAGGATTTCATTCGCGAGAGACTGGCTCCGGCCGAGCCCGAGAACGACGGAAAGCAGACGCCTATGAAGGGGCATCCCGTCTTCGTGGCTCAGCACGCCACGGCGACCTGCTGCCGAAGCTGTTTGGAGAAATGGTGGAAGGTAAAAAAGCACACGGCAATTCCGGAGGTTCGGCAAAAGGGAATAGTTGATTTCATCATGGCCTGGATAGAGCGTGATATAAAAGCTTATGAGGAGAAAAACAAATGACTGAGGAAGAAAAAAAGCTGATCGGCAGGACCTTCCGGCACTTCAAGGGCAACCGCTATCGCCTGGAGGGCTATGCCAAGGATTCCGAGACCTTGGAAGAAATGGTCGTCTATCGCCAGCTCTACGGAGAAGGCGGACTCTGGGTACGATCTGCGAAGATGTTCTTTGAGACGATCGAGAGGGACGGCAAAATAATAAAGCGTTTTGAACTGGAGGAAGAATAATGGCGAAG
Source organism: bacterium (assembly GCA_017538635.1). The sequence continues at coordinate 1,673 of JAFYIM010000019.1, read as the reverse complement.
ATGATCGTAGTTAAGGGCGACATCACGACTTTGCAGGTCGATGCCATCGTCAATGCCGCCAATCAGGTGATGCTCGGCGGTGGAGGCGTGGACGGCGCCATCCATCGCGCTGCCGGCAGAGAACTGTTCGAATCCTGCCTTAAGGTTCCTGAAGTCAGGCCCGGCGTCAGATGCCCGACCGGCGAGGCAAGGATAACCGGAGGTTTCAAGCTGCCCGCCAAATACGTCATCCACACAGTCGGCCCGGTCTATTGCGATGGAACGAAAGGTGAAGCGGAAAAGCTCGCGAATTGTTATAAAAATTCGCTTTCCCTAGCTTGCGAGAACAACTGCCGAACAATTGCTTTTCCCTGCATCTCCACAGGCGTTTACGGCTATCCGATCGAGGAAGCTTCAGAGATAGCGGTGAGAGAAACGAAAGCCTTCCTCGCTGCTCATCCAGACATGGAAGTCATCTTCTGCTGTTTCTCGGAAAGAGACAAAACCATTTACGAAAATTTGCTGAACGCCAATTAGCTTTTTGCTAAAATATCTATTGATAAAAAACAATAGGGATTGATATGAAAAAGACTTTTTTGTTTTTGATTTTGGCTCTTTTGAGCGCGGTCTCGGCCTTGGCGGATGAAGCCTGGTCGAATATCATCGCTTTGGACAACGAGTCCATCGGCACTATAATCCAGCTGCTTCCCACCGACGAGATGGCGTATTCCACTAAGTGGGTCTCCGGGGAAGGGAGAAGCGCTATGGTTACGGCCGCGGCTGGAGAGGAAGAGCCTCTGCAGATATTTGCAACGACTACGGACGGTGACGAAGGAAAGTTCGTTTGGGATTATCAGAACGGAAGTTTTGAAGGACTTTCCTCGGAGGAAACCTACACTTTGACCCACACCATCTCCAACGAGGAAGGCGTTCTTGACGTTAAGACGGCCTCGGTGGAGATACTGCCTGAGCCTATGTTCGCTGTAATCGGTCTTTTTATTTTGGTTTTGCTTTTTGGAAGAAGGAAAGCTTTCGCCTGCTTCGTTCTATGCTTTGCCCTGGCCGGAAGCCTTCTGGCCGATGATATCGTGAGCGATGTTAATATTTCCTCCCGCTGGCCCTGGGAGGGGAAGGTCGATATCGACTACACCATAGGCGGGAAAACGAACGTGCCCTGCAACGTAGCCTTCTTCGGCAGGGGAGACAAGGATAAGGAATTCGCTTTGACGACGCTTTCCGGCGACGGAGCGGAAGGAACGGTGCCGGGCGCCGGACAGTACAGAGTTACTTGGGACGCCAAGGCGGACATCCCGGAAGTCAGTTACGAGGCTTTCAAGGTGAAAGTTCAGGCTGAGTCCACGGCGCAGAAAGACAACACTGTGAACGTGGTCTTCGAGGGCGATACGGCGACGGTCTCCGTAGCCGAGAATATCACGGATTATGTGACTGTGAAGATCGACGGCGCAGACGTGGAGCTTACCCAGAGCGCCAGCGTTTCGGACGGCACGGTTGGCGAGATAACTTACAACGTCACCGGCTCCTCCGACAACGGGTCTTTTTATATGACAGGCAGATTCAAGGCGACGGTCAACATTAAGGACCTCAACCTCACTAGCACGTCTGGTTCACCTTTTAATATCGACGACGGCAAGCGCATCAATATCGGCATCGAGGGCACGAACACCTTCGTTGAC
>JAFYIM010000277.1 GCA_017538635.1 bacterium | reverse complement strand
TGCGCTTCTTGTTGGCCGACATGGCCATGAAAGTCGAGACCGCCCGCGCCATGGTCTACGCCACGGCCCGATCCATCGACTCCGGCGACCGCAACTGCTCCAAGGAATCCGCCATCGCCAAGTGCTACGCTTCCGACGTGGCCATGCAGGTTACGACCGACGCGGTGCAGGTCTTCGGCGGCTACGGCTACATGAAGGAATACCCGATGGAAAAACGCATGCGCGACGCCAAGATCACCCAGATCTACGAAGGAACGAACCAGATCCAGCGCGAAGTAATCGGCCAGTGCCTCATCAAGGAAGCGGCCGCTAAAAAATAATCATTGATTAAGCTATGAACATTATCGTAACAATAAAGCAGGTCCCTGACGCGGCCAATGTCCGCATCAACCCTGAGACGAAGACCCTCGTCAGAGAAGGCGTGGAGTCCATGATGAATCCTCTGGACGCCTACGCTCTCGAAGAGGCTGTCAGACTGAAAGAAAAATTAGGCGGTAAGGTAACCGTCGTCTGCATGGGACCTCCTATGGCGGAAGCCGTCCTTAGGGAAGCCATAAGCTTGGGCGCCGACGAGGCTGTCCTTCTTTCCGACAGGGCGGTGGCTGGTTCCGACACCCTGGCCACTTCCTACGCCCTTTCCCAGACCATCAAAAAGATCGGCGACTTTGACCTTATCTTAGGCGGCAAGCAGGCCATCGACGGCGACACCGCCCAGGTTGGCCCCGGCATCGCCGTGAACCTTGACATCCCGCAGGTCACCTGCGTCAGGAAAGTAAGGGAATGCACCGACGGTAAGATGGTAGTTGAGCGCATGACGGAAGAAGGCTACGACGTGGTGGAAGTTACGCTTCCCGCGGTCGTGACCGTCGTGAAAGAGATAAACGAGCCCAGGATCGCCAGCCTGAAAGGCAAGATGGCGGCCAAGAGGGCGCAAATAAAAGTGATGACCGCCGCCGACATCGAGGCCGACCTTACCAGGCTCGGCTTGAAAGGCTCTCCCACCAACGTGGTGGAGATTTTTTCACCGGACGCCAGACAGGGCGGAGTGAAAATCGAAGGCGCGCCTGAAGAGCAGGCCAAATCGCTCGTCACGGCTTTGAAAGAAGCCCAGCTTTTGTAAGGAGTCATCATGCCGATAAAGATCAATAAAGAAACATGCGTAGGCTGCGGAGCGTGCGTCTCCCAGTGTCCCTTCGGCGCCCTGTCCTTAGTTGACAACTGCGCCTTTGTGGAAGAGACCAAATGCAAATTCTGCGGGAAATGCGCCACCGTCTGCCCCTGTGAAGCCATTACCGTCGTCAAAGAGGAAATGGAAGCCAAGGATGACCTTGGCAGTTACAAGGACATCTGGGTCTTCGCGGAACAGAAGAAAGGCCAGGTGGCGGGCGTTAGTTATGAGCTCCTGGCGAAAGCCAGGGAGCTGGCTGGCCAGAAACCCAACGCCGTTTGGGCGGTCGTTCTGCATGACGGCAGCAACGCTTCTATCTGCAATGAACTTATCCAAAAAGGCGCCGATAAAGTTCTTTCCGTCAGCGCTCCGGAATTGAAGGATTTCGACGACCTCACTTATTCCAACGTATTGTACCGTCTTGCGAAAGAACGCAAGCCCGAAATAATCCTCTGCGGCGCCACCACGATCGGCCGCGCGCTGATGCCGAGAGTGGCCGTCATGCTGAAGACCGGCCTTACGGCGGACTGCACGCAGCTGCACATCGATCCCGAAACGGGCCTGCTTATCCAGACTCGCCCGGCTTTCGGCGGCAACATCATGGCCCGCATCCGCTGCCAGAACACCAGGCCGCAGATGGCGACCGTGAGGCACAAAGTCTTTGCTGAAATGGAGCCCGACGCTTCCCGCAGCGGCGAAGTCGAAACTGTTCCCTTCAACAAGGAAGACCTTTCCCTGAGAAGCAAAGTTCTGGAAGTCGTTGAGAACATCGGCGAACAGGTGAAGCTGACCGACGCCAACATAATCGTCAGCGGCGGACGCGGTATGAAAGGCCCGGAGAATTTCTCGCTGCTGAAAGAACTGGCGGAGGCCTTGGGAGGCGCTGTGGGCGCCAGCAGGGCGGCTGTGGACGCCGGCTGGATACCTTATGCCCATCAGGTGGGACAGACGGGCAAAACGGTCTGCCCGAAGGTCTATATCGCCTGCGGCATCTCCGGCCAGATCCAGCACCTCGTCGGCATGCAGAGTTCCGACGTCATCGTCGCCATCAACAAGGATCCGGAATGCCCCATGATGAAGATCGCCAACTACGCGATCTGCGGCGACCTCTTTGAGATCATTCCCCTCATCATAAAGGAACTGAAAAAGTAAGTGCCTGAAAGCGTCATAATACTTGGCGGCGGCGGACACGCCGCGATCGTTGAATCCGCACTGAAGCAAACAGGCTGCGGAGTAGCGGCTGTTTTGGACGATTCGCTCGCTCCGGGAACAAAGATCATAGAAGCGGAAGTTTTGGGAAAGATCTCGGACCTTGACGCTTTCAAATCTCAAACAGATCTTGTCCACATCGCCATCGGCTCCTGCGAGGCCAGGCTGGTTCTCGCTAGACTGGCGAAGGAAAAAGGCTTCAAGCTGAAGACCGTCGTTCATCCCACCGCCTTCGTTGATCCTTCGGCCAAACTAGGCGAGGGCGTTTTCGTGGCGGCCGGCGCATTCATAGGCCCGCGGGCGGAAGTGGGGGACGGCGTCATAGTGAACACTCACGCCAGTATTGACCACGACTGCGTAATTGGAGCTTTTTCCCATATTTGTCCGGGCACGGTCTTAACGGGAGCAGTGAAGGTCGGCGCTCTGACAACGGTTGGAGCACTCAGCGTCGTGAAGCCGCTTGTCAATATCGGCGCCAACGACATCGTCGGCTCCGGATCAGTGGTGGTGAAAGATGTCGGGAACAACACAGTCTCTTTCGGGAACCCTGCCGAGCCCATGAAATCCAATCCCAAACCCAAGGACAAAGAAGCCGCGAAACTTGCCAGGGGGATGAGCGATTTTTCCAAAAAAACGCTCGTGACGGCCGCTGTCATCTTTGCGATCGGCCTTGCTCTGACGCTTCTTGCCATTCATTTCTGCGACCGAGACCTGGCGCTTTACCTGCACAGGCTTCCCCAGGACAAACTGGAGAATGCGAAGCTTATCGGCCAGATATCCTATCTTTGCAAAAAGCCCTACGTCACGATAGTCGTGGCGGCCTTCTTCCTCTTCTTCGCTTTCATAAAGCCTGTGAAGGAATGGTTCGAAAAGTTGGGATTTTTCCTCATAAGTATGGGAGTGTGCGGAATAGTTTCCAGCTTCATGAAGGAGCTTTTCCACCGCGCCAGGCCTTACCAGCTTTTCAAGGAACCCTCTTACTACGGCTTCTTCTTCTTCGAACAAACCAAGAACGCCTTCAAGAGTTTTCCCTCCGGACATTCGCTGGAAATTGCGACGATGGCGACAGCCTTCTGGTTCATTTTCCCGAAACTGAGGCCTCTTTGGGTTGTCGCGGTCCTTTGGATGATGAGCGACCGGATGCTGATGGAGAAACACTTTTTGTCCGACACCATAATGGGAGCGACTTTGGGCAT
>JAFYIM010000276.1 GCA_017538635.1 bacterium | reverse complement strand
TCGTGCCCGCCGATTATGTTTTTGCTTTCGCCGGCGCTGTAAACGTCCGTCAGGATGAGATTGGGCGCCTTGGAAAGGACTTCGGCGAACTCGGGCAGGAGCTTCTCGGTCCTTGAGAAACGGTGCGGCTGGAAAACGACGGTAAGTTCGCCTTCAAGCCTCGAGGCGGATCTTAGCAGCGCCTCTATTTCTTTCGGGTGATGGGCGTAGTCGTCGATTATTTCGGCGCCGTGCCATTTCCCCAATTTTTCGAAACGTCTGCGGGCGTTTCTGAACCGGGGGAGAGCATTGACCAACTTTTCGACATCGGCTCCGCAAATCTCGGCGCAAGCTAGGGCAATGACGGCGTTAAAAACGTTGTGGCTTCCGGGAAGCGGGCAGGTCACGGGCAGGGACTTTTCCTGTTCGCCGTTTTCAAGGAAAGTAAAGGTGGAGGAAAGATCGGAAAGCGCGATGTCACTGCCGAGGTAATCCGCTTTTCCCAGGGCCAGGGCCCCGAGGCCGCATTTGACTTTTTTTATGTCCGGCCTTGCGTTGGCGGCTAGGCGGCAGCAGATATTGTCGTCGCAATTGTAGATGAGCGTTCCCCCGGGGACGATGTTCCCTACGTAAACGGAGAAGGCTTTCTCTATATCGGCCATGTCTTTGTAATGGTCAAGATGGTCGGCGTCAATGTTCAGGAGCACAGCGACGGTTGAAGCGTATCTTACGAAGGTGCCGTCGCTCTCGTCGGCCTCCAGGACAAGATAATCGCTCGTCCCTTTCCTGAAATTGCCGTCAAAGTCCGGAACAAAGCCGCCTATCACGGCGCTGGGGTCTAACCCGCCCTCCGTCATGAGCCAGGCGATAAGTGAAGAAACGGTCGTTTTGCCGTGCATTCCGGCGACTGTTATGGCTTTGCAGCGTCTGGCGACCTGCGAGAGAAGTTCGGAGCGGTGGAGCATCGTAAGATGCAGCTCCCTGGCTCTCATCATGTCGGGATTGTCATCATGAATGGCGCTGCTGTAAACGAAAATGTCGTCTCCTTTGAGCTTCGTTCCGTCCTGGCATGAGAAGCATTCGATGCCTTCTGAACGCAGTTTCTCCAGCTCTGGGGACTCCTTTATATCGCTGCCTCGGACAACGTGCCCGTCCCTCGCCATTAAGCGGGCCAGGGGATCCATGCCGCAGCCTCCGATGCCGCAGAAATAAAAACTAAGTTTGTCGCTTTCCATTATACCGCCATGATGAATTTCAAAAGTTCGAAGGAGGCATCTTCTATGAATGCGTTTCTTCCGGCTTTACCCATGGCTTTGCGACGTGATTCGTCGCTTAAAAGTTCCATGATGGTCTCTGAGAGAACCGGAGCTGTCAGATCCTTCTCTTCTTTGATTACGGCGGCGCCGGCTCTCTCAAGCACTTTGGCGTTTGCCAGCTGATGGTTGTCTGCCGCAAAAGGAAGTGGGATCAGTATTGCTGGGAGGCTGCAGGCGCATATCTCGGTCACTGAGAGGGCGCCCGACCTTGCCACGCACAGATCGGCTTTTTTCATAAGCGAGGACATGTCGTCGAAGAAGGGGAACAGCCAGTAGGTGAGTTTTACGTTCTCGTAAGCAGCCTTCAGCGTTTCAATGTCGTTTGCGCCGCAGAGATGAACTATCTGCAGGGTTGGGAAGTTGTCTTTCAGTTTCGCGATCGAACGGGCTATGAGGATGTTGATGTTGTGCGCGCCCTGGGAGCCTCCGAAGACCAGGAGCAGAGGTCGCGTTTCATCGTAGCCAGGAAGCTCTTTTGAGAGGTCGTTGGCGGATTCTGAGAAAGCTTTCCGCAAAGGATTGCCGGTCACGGCGAAGTTCGTTTCCTTTTTGATGCCTTTCTTCAGCTTTTTCATAAGCGGGTGGTCGGAATCAAGCCCGCAGGCGACCCTGACCCCGAAATGCGCCATCAGTCTTGTGACGCGGCCGGGAATGGCGTTCGATTCGTGTATGACGGCGTTCTTTCCGAGCAGGACGGAAGCCAGAAGAAGCGGCGCGCTGGTATAGCCGCCGAAAGTTACGACGGCTTGTGGTCTCAGTTTTATGATAAGCGCAAGGCTTTTAAAAAAGCCTGCGATGTTTACGAAGAAATTTCTGATGGTTTTCAAACCTCTTCCCTTGGGGGATGAGGGAATGCGGAAGAACTCAAGACCGTGTTTTTCGGCCAGGCGTTCTTCCATGGAGCCTTTCCGCCCGGCGAAATAGATCTCCGCTTCGGGAAAGCGTTCCCGTATTTCCTCACAGAGCGCGATGGCCGGCATGATATGCCCGCCTGTTCCGCCGCCGCTCACCAATATCCTTTGCAGTTCTTTCATCTGGCTGAGGTGCGGGAAACGACGCTGCGTTTGGTGATTTGTACTTTAGGTTTGTTTTTGACCATATTCAAAAAGAGTCCGCAGGCTCCCAAAAGGAACAAGAGCGAAGAGCCGCCGTAGCTGACGAAGGGGAGCCCCATGCCCTTGTTTGGGAGCGTGGCGGTGACTACGCCCATGTTGACGATAGCCTGGCTGCCAATCACCAGCGTTATGCCGAAGGCGGTGAGGCGGCAGAAAGTGTCGTCTATTTTGGAAACAAGGCGCCACATGATGGCTATGAGGAGGAAAAAGGCCGCGATAACGGCTGCCGAACCGCAGAAGCCCAATTCTTCCCCTATGACGGCGTATATGAAATCGGTGTGGGCTTCCGGCAGATACTCCATTTTCATGAGCGAATTGCCAATGCCGAGCCCCGTTATTTTGCCGGAGCAGATAGCTATCAGGGCCTGAAGGTTCTGGTAGCCGTCGCCCGTAGGATCGTCCATGGGGTGCAAAAAGGCCATGACCCTTTTCACCCTATAGGGTTCTTTGATAATGTAATAACAGCCCAGGCTTGCTACGGCGACTGCTCCAGCGGCGATATAGCTGAATCTCATGCCGGCCGCAAAACAGACCGCTCCGCCAACTATGGCGATAAGCAGCGGGGTGCCTAGGTCCTTGCCGAGGAAAGCCAGCGCCAAGCCGATTCCCATTATAACCGCGGGGATAAGGGCGCCTTTTACAAAGGTGCCTGACTCTCTTTTTATGCGTTCGTACCACCAGGCCAGAATGAGGATCATTGAATATTTCAAGGCTTCGGAGGGCTGGAATCTAAGGAAGCCCAGGTTCAGCCAACGCCTGGCGCCGTTCACGGTCACTCCCAGAGGGGTGAAGACCAAAATCAGGCACAAAAGGGAGGCAAGGTAAATTATGGGGGCCAGGCGTTTCACAAGATCGATTGGGATCTTGTACATCAGCGCCATGGCCCCGAATCCCATAACGAGCCACATTACTTCTCTTTTGAAGTAATAATACTGGTTGCCGGAATAGATCCTTTCGGCAACATAAACGCTGGACGAATACACCATCAGCGCTCCGAAACTGCAGAGCGCAAGGATGAGGCAGAAAAACACCCAGGGCAGTATTTTGTCAATGGCTTTCATTTATGCGGCTGTAGATCAACGGTTGGGGACTACGATAGTCTGGCCGATCCTGAGTTTGTCGCTGCTGGCGCCGTTCATGCTCATCAATTCCTCAACGGAGGAGTTGAAGCGCCTGGCAAGTTTCCAGTAGCTGTCGCCGGCCTGAACGGTGTAATTCTGCGTTCCGGAGGCGGCGGGGGCAGCGGCAGCCTGCTGCGTCTGCGCGGGCTGTACGACCGAGGAGATGGAGGCGCCTACTTCTTTTGTCTGAGCAGGTTCATTAGAGACGGCGGCCTTCTCACCGGGGATCTGGAGAACCTGGCCGACTTTCAGGATCTGGCTGCGGGAAATGCCGTTGACTTCACAGAGGTCGTTGACCTTGACGCCGAACTTTCTGGCGATCCTGATCAGGTTGTCGCCGGCCTGGACGGTGTAGGTATTGCCGCTTGTGACCGCGGAAGGACCAACGTAGCCGCCCGAAGAGCTTTGGTTGCCTTGATAGACGTAGCCGGAGTTGGGCGCGGTAACAACAGAAGTCTCGGTCGCAGGCTTGGGCTGGAGGAAAGAGGAAGATTTGGTCGTGGCAGTTGTCTCGCTAGTGGTACCGACGGGGGAGAGCTGCGTGGAGGAGCTGGCTTCTCCGAGGGCCGTCACGTCGCCAGTCGGGGGAGGAACGACGGAGATAGTCTCGCGGGGACTCAAAGGCTCCAGAGTCTTGTCGGTGTCAGGACCCCAGAGCGAAACGTTGCTGGTAGTGATGACAGAATCGTCGATGCTCTCTTCGCCTTTGTAGAGCGAATCGTCGTTCTGGACTCTCAGGGGCTTTTGCATTTCCACAGAGTCAACGTACGTGACCTGGGCGGGCGTCGATTCCGGGAAGTTGTCGATGTCCTGGTAGGAAGTGCCGATGGTGTTGAGGTCTTTTTCAACCAGCGCTTCGATGGTGTCGGGTGAAGTAAGTTCAAGGGTGACGTCCGTGCGGGGGGTCTCCTTGGCGCAGCCGAAGAAGAAGATGCCCACAAGGCTTACCGTGAACAGGAAGATTAAGAATGATTTGTTCATATGGTTCCTCTCTTTCAAGGTTGGTTAATTTTCGGTTGAAGAGAACTTACGGGCGCAGTCGGCGAAATCGTCGCCCCTGGCCTCGAAACTTTTGTACATGTCAAAGGACGCGCAGGCGGGGGAGAGAAGCACCACGCCTTTGCCTTCCAGAAGTTCATATCCTTTCGCGACGGCTTCCTTCATATCGCGGACTTCCACGCAATGGAAATCGCCGCCGAAGATCACTTTGAACTTTTCCGTGGTGGCGCCGATAAGGAGAACGTGGGCCACCCTTCCTTTCATGTAAGGAATGAGCATGGCGTAGTCGCTGCCTTTGTCATAGCCGCCCAGAATGAGGGCTTGCGGATACGGGAAAGCCATGACAGCTTCCACGGTGGCTTCGGGATTTGTACCCTTGGAGTCGTCAACGAAGATGACGTTATCCTTTATCGCCACAGTCTCGATGCGGTGGCTTAGGCCAGTGAAGCTTTCGCAGGCTTTTTTAATCGTGTCCTCGTCAACGCCCAGCGTTTTGCAGGCCGCCATGGCGCAGAGCATGTTGATATGGTTGTGGCGGCCTTTAAGCTTCATCGCCTCAGGCTCTCCGCAAAATGTCGTTTTTCCGTTCATATGCAGCGTGAAGCGGCCGCCTTCAAGGGAAGCTCTCTCCAGCCCTTCCAAAGAAGCGTCGCAGCCGGTCTCGTCAACAAACACAGGTTTCAGTTTGAAAGCGGAGACGATCTTCTCTTCATTTTCCTTTTCGCTGTGCCAGATGATGGCGGTGGTGCCAGGCTTCTGGCGGCGAAAGATGTTCTCCTTGGCGGAGCGGTAGGCTTCTATGTTTTCGTAACGGTCGAGGTGATCAGGGGTAAGGTTCAGCCAGACGGAAATGTATGGCGAGAATTCCTTTATGGTCTCCAGCTGGAAGGAGCTCATCTCGATGACCAGTATGTGTTCGTCGGTAGTCTTAAGCGCGTATTCGCTCAAAGGAATGCCGATGTTGCCGGCGGTGAAATGCGGAACATTGGCGACGTCGAGGATATGGGAAATGAGGGAAGTGGTCGTGGTCTTGCCGTTCGTGCCGGTGACGGCCACGACTTTGCCTAAACAGTGGCGGATGGCGAACTCCACTTCGCCGACAGCCTCTACGCCCATTTCCTCAGCCCAGAGGACAGCCTCGTTGTCGCGCTTGACGCCCGGGGACAGGACCAATAGATCCGCACCTTCCAGGAAGGTCCTGGTGTGACGGCCTATCTCAACGTAGGCGCCCCTCTTTCTCAGTTCCGCGGCTTTTTCCAGCATTTCTTTGCTGGGGTTAGTTGCGTGGCCATGGTTGAAGCAGGCGTCGCTGACACTCACTTCGTAGCCGAGGTCGAGGGCCAATTTAGCAGCGGACATTCCGCTTTTTGCTAGTCCCATTATTGCGATGCGCATGAATATCTTTACCTTATTGCAGTTTCAGTGTGGCTAGGCCCAGGATCGCGAAGATGAGGGCTAAGATGAAGAAACGCATGGTGACTCTGGTCTCGGGCCAGCCCTGCATTTCAAAGTGATGATGGATGGGTGCCATGCGGAAGACTCGCTTCTGAGTCAGCTTGAAGGAAGCGACCTGGATGATGTCGGAGCAAGCTTCCATGACGAAGATAAAACCTATGATGAGAAGCAGCACTTCCTTCCTGACCAAAAGCGCCGTGATGCCGATGGCGCCGCCCAAAGCAAGGCTTCCGGTGTCGCCCATGAAGACCATGGCCGGGTGTGCGTTGTACCAGAGGAAGCCGAGCCCGGCGCCCACGAGGGCGGACAGAAATACAGTCAGTTCCGCGGCGTCCCTGGCGTAATAGATGTAGAGGTATTCCGCGATCTTGGAGTTGCCGGCGCAATAGGCGAGGATAAGGTAGGCCAGGGCGGCGATCGTCACCGTACCGATGGCGAGCCCGTCCAGCCCGTCCGTGAGATTGACCGCATTGGAAGTGCCGACGATCACAAGCATAGCGAGGATGATGTAATAGTAGCCGAGGTTTTCGATGACAGGATTCTTAAGGAACGGCACATAGAAAGGAAAGCTCTCCTTGCCGTAGAAAATGAGGATGAGAGCCGCAGCCAGAGCCACCAGCGACTGCACGACGAGCTTCGTTTTGCCGGAGATGCCCGCAGCGTTTTTCTGCTTGACCTTGGTGTAGTCGTCGGCGAAGCCCAGAAGACCTAAAGAGATGAAAACGCCCAGGGCGAGCATCGTATATAGGGAGAACTGCGCCCAGAGAAGCGTGGAGACCGTTACGGCCAGAAGGATCAATATGCCGCCCATGGTCGGGACGCCCTGCTTGTTCTTGTGAAGGAGGTGCAAAGGCGGGCATTCGTCGCGTCTGATCTCCTGGCCGATCTTCATCATGTACAGCCAGCGGATAAGGGAGGGGGCCAGGATAAGGCTGATGACAAGCGCTGTCACCGCCGCCATCGCGGAGCGCACCGAGATATACTTGAAGACATGGAAAGCCGGAACGCTTTCGCTTAGCCATCCGAAGAAAACATAGTAGAACATATTATCCTTTGACCTCGCTTATTGACAGGATGTTGCGGCCCGAAGACAAACAGTCCTCAGACCGCAACCGGAATGCGGATGTAGAGACGCTGCCCGATTTGGTGTGTGTGTTCGTGTAGGGGGAAGGGAGAAGCAGTTCGCCAATCACCGCACACATTCCGTTCCTGTATTTATTGTTTGTATTTTTCATTGGTTGCTTTTGAACATTTCGTAGAAATAATCTTCCAGTTTGTTGGCGCGGGACCCTTTGAAGAGCACCGCGTCGTCGGCCTTCACGTATGCTTTCAAGGCCTCCAGCACGTCCTTGGGCTCGCAGACCGCGACAAGGCAGTTGCTCTTGGCTTCTTTTGCTCCGGCAGCGTAATCCTCGGCGTACTCGCCGGTCACGAAGAGCGCATCCAAAAATTGCGCCGCGAATTTGCCGAGCTCATAGTGGGCGCTCTTGGCTTTCTCGCCAATCTCCAGCATGTCGCCGAGGAGAGCGGCTTTCCGGCCCTTAACATTGAGTTCCTTTAGCATCGTGAGCGAGGCCGCCATGGAATCGGGGTTCGCGTTGTAGCAGTCCAATATGAAGCGCGCGCCCTTGTGCTCGTGCATTTCGTTCCTGAGTTTTTCGCCCTTGACGGATTCCAAACCGGACTTCAAAGTCGCCAAATTGACGTCTTCCGTCAAAGCGTAGGCGCCGGCCGCGGCTCCCGCGATGTTGCCGGCGTTGTAGGCGCCGAGGACGGGGACGGTCAATTCTACGCACCCCATCGGCGTTTTCAACGTGCCCGTCAGTCCTCTTTCACACTCTTCTTTTATTACGAATTCAAAATCGCCGCCTTTGCCGAAACTTACGATGTTCAGATCAAGGTGCTTCGCCATTTCGGAAAGTTTTTCAAAGAAGTCGCTGTCTATTGGCAGCGCCACTTTCCCGCAGGGCGGCACGCCGCGGAAGATCTCGGCTTTGGCAAGCGCGATGTTCTCCCTGCTGCCCAGGAATTCTATGTGAGCGCTTCCGACGTTTGTTATGATGGCCGCGTCGGGGTGGGCCAGGCGGCTAAGGGCAAGGATCTCGCCCTTGTGGTTCATGCCCATCTCCACGACGGCGTAGCGGTGATCTTCGCAGAGTCTGAGCAGCGTAATGGGAAGCCCTATATCGTTGTTGAGGTTCCCTTCCGTAACGAGCGTTTCGCCCAGCGTCTGAAGGATCGAACCGAGCATGTTCTTGGTGGTGGTCTTGCCGCAGGAGCCGGTCACGCCGATCATCGGTATCTGCACCCGCGCCCGCTGGTAGGCGGCAAGATCCTGCAGGGCTTTCACGGTGTCTATGACGCGGTAGCAGGCCAGTCCTTCCGGAGCTTCGCAGCTCAGGATGCAGGCGGCGGCTTTGCCGTCCAAGGCTTTTTTTGCGACGGCGGGGGAGTCTCCTCCCCTGATGCCGACGAAAAGATCGCCGGGCTCCAGTTTTCTGGTGTCGCAAGTGACGCCCATAGGTTCCTTCGGTTCATTTCCTGTGAAGGAGAAGGTTCCGCCCAGAGCGGTTCTGATGTCTTCGTGTGTGAACTTAAGCATTTTCTATCTTTGAGATGATCTCTTTGGTTATCATACGTTCGTCGCAGTCGTAGAAGACGCGGTTGATCTCCTGGTAAGTTTCGTGCCCCTTGCCGGCGATCAAAACGACGTCGCCTTCCTTGGCTTCCTTCACGGCGTGCTCGATAGCTTCCTTGCGGTCCAATATCACGACGTGTTTTTTCAGTTTCATGCCGTCAGTGATGTCTTTTACTATCGCTTCCGGATCTTCGGTCCTGGGGTTGTCGGTCGTTATGACGACCTTGTCGGCCATCTCCTCGGCGGCGCGGCCCATTTTCGGGCGCTTTGTCTTGTCGCGGTCGCCGCCGCAGCCGAAGACGATCCAGAGGGAGTTTTCGGTTATCTCTCTCAGGCATTTCATGACGTTGCGCAGGGCGTCGTCGGTGTGGGCGTAGTCGATGACTATTACGACGCCAAGCTTGTTCGGCATGAATTCAAGCCTTCCGGGCACTGGCGGCAGATTCGGGCAGAGGGAAAGGATCTTCTCTTCCGGAATGCCGAAATTGGAAGCGAG
>JAFYIM010000275.1 GCA_017538635.1 bacterium | reverse complement strand
CATGGGGTACGATTCGTTGTAGGGATTGTCGTAGGTGAAGCGTACCTCTGATCTTTTCGGCGTGTTGGTCGGTATAGGCTCAAAGCCTATGTCCAGGAAACGTTCCAGAGGATTGCTGAGGGGACCGAAACCGTTGTCCAGGTCAAAGCGGAAAATGGAACTGTAGGGAGTCGTGTCGGACCAGGGGAGGAGAGTTGTCTTCGGAGCCTTTAAGAAGACGGAGCGGACCTGGCCGGCAGTCATGCCAAGGGAGATCCCGAAGATTTTATGCTTCTTGCATTTCGCAACCCAGGCTTCCTCCTCTTTGGGAGCGGCAAGCAAAGACACAGCAAAGATGATGGCTAGTGTAAAGATGGTGCCATTTTTCATTTTTTCTCCTCCTGTTTTTTGTGGGGGAATAAAAAAGCCATGCCTTTGGCGGCATGGCTTTTTGTTTCGGTCAAATCAGAACTTGACCAGTTTCTCGAAAGAATCAGCCTTCAGGGCCGCGCCGCCGATCAGGCCGCCGTCGATATCGGGCTGGGCCAAAAGGGAAGCGACGTTCTCGGGCTTCATGCTGCCGCCGTACTGGATTATGACGGCATCCGCAGTCTCTTTGTCCCAAAGCTGGGCAATGAGGTTGCGGACGAAGGCGTGGACGGCCTCGGCCTGCTCGGCCGTGGCGGTCTTGCCGGTGCCGATGGCCCAGACGGGCTCATAGGCAATGATGGTGCCCTTCATTTCATCGGCGGTCAGGCCGACGAAACCTTCTTTCACCTGCTTTCTGACGACGGCTTCGGTCGTGCCGGCTTCGCGGTCAGCCAAAGTTTCGCCGATGCAGACGATCGGCTTGAGGCCGATGGAGAGGGCTTTTTTGAGTTTCTTGTTGACGGTCTCGTTCGTTTCGCCGAAATACTGGCGGCGTTCAGAGTGACCGATGATGACGTATTCAGCGCCGGCTTCCATGAGCATTTCGCCGCTCACTTCGCCGGTATAGGCGCCGGAAGTTTCCCAGTACATATCCTGGGCGCCGACTTTGACGTTCGTGCCTTTCAAAACGTCGGCCACGGATTTGACCGCGGTGAAGACGGGGCAAACGATTATTTTGACGTTCTCAACGCCAGCGACTTTTTCTTTGATCTCGCTGGCAAGGGCAACGGCTTCGGCAACGGTCTTGTTCATTTTCCAGTTGCCGGCAATAACGGGTGTTCTCATTTTTCCTTACTGTTCGAATTTGGTTTTGGGCAGGCCGTAAACGGTCTGGCCTTCTTTGTAACGATTCTGTTTTCTGAGCAGGTCGATGCGCTCAAGACGTTTGAGGACGTTGCGTTTCTTGGTGATGCCGCCGCGTCCGAAACTGGGATGCCTGGACATAAGATTAACTCCTTTTCTTTATTTTATTGTTAATTAAAAATCTTCTACCGGTTGGTTGGTCATGATCTGCAGGACCTGGTCCTGTTCCATCACGACGCGGTCTTCTATTTCCTGCTCTTCCTTGACGTAGATCCACATCTCCCGCTTACGGGAAGAGAAGTCGGCGGACTTGCGGACGCTCGTGGGTTCGCCCCAGGCGGCCTTGACTTCCTCGGCTTTCATTCCGACTCTTAAACCTTTGTTTTTCTTGAAGGTCTCGATATCCTGAACTTCCTCAGCGTTGTACCACTTGCCGTCGTATTTGACTTTGCCCTGCTTCTTCATTTCGGCATCATGCTTCAGTTCGGCGACCTGGTTGGTGGGCATCCATTTGCCCTGATAGAGATCGAGGCCCTTGGCGCGGTTCTCAAGCTCTGTCTTACGTTCGGGAGTTACGAAGATCTCTTTGCCTTCAGGACTGGTGTATTTCACGAGGCCGAGCTCTTTTTTTTGCTTTTCAATCTCGGCTTTCCTTTCGGCCACTTTCTTTTCGTAAAGGTCGGGATTGTGCTCTTTGATGGAAGACAATGTCATGTTGTCCCACTTCAAAAAGACCGTCATGCCTTTGTTCTTGTCTTTCAGCTTCACGCCGTCGTTGTCCATGTCGAGGATCTCGCCGGTGTAGGTCTTTTTGTTAGTCATAGTGATGGTTTCTGCGTAAACGCAAAGCGAAGCGACGACCGTCGCAAGGAGAAGGCTCAAGACAATTTTGTTTTTCATAACAGTCTCCGTGGTTACTTTCGTTCTTACAGTTTAATTATACACTACTTTAGGGAATAAATAGTCTACCAAAAGGGTTTTTAGAAGTCAAAACGCCCTTTTGCCGAGCTCAGGGGGACTAGAAGTTGGGGAAGCCTTGCTCTTTTTCCACTATATATGGTACAATGGACAATAATAATTTAACGAACATTTAACCCTTGTAGGAGAGGATTAATTATGCGTAAGGTTTACCTTATTGGCGCCATAGCCGCCTTTTGCGGCATGGCCTTAGGCGCGATATTGGAAAACACCAATATCCAGGTAGAGATCAACGGCGACGGCAAGATAGGTGCGCTGTCCTACAAAGTTGACATGCAGGACAACAATGTCAACGACGCTTCGATGCGTTTGAAATCTTCCGGCACGACTGTTGAAACTCAAAGAATTCAGGACTCCGAAAAAGTCTATCCCAAGAGTCAGCTCTTCGTAGGTTACGGCGCCGGACTTTTTTCTAATCTTTTCATTTTTACCGTGGCCAATATACCGGAGGAAAACAACGCAGTCAACCAGGTCAACATCATCACCTCCCGTGAGAGCACGAATCTTAGCGTTGCCCATTATGTTGATGCTGACGTCTACGGCACTGTCGAGAACGACTATGCGGAGCCTTACAACACCGCCAATTACGTCGTCTGCACTCAGGAAACAAAGGACCGCTATGTCGGATTCACCGGCCGCTGCTCCACGTTGGCCCCTACAAGTTACATGATAGGCGACGTTGATAAAGTTTCCGTGCAGGTACAGACTTCCGTTCTTCCAAACACAGTCCAGACAAACGAATCGCCTAACCTGGCTGCGGCTCTTGCCTATCCACAGCAGAACATTGACACGGAAGCCGTGAGGGTCACTTCCAAGCTGATGATCGGCGGCAACAACACCGAGATCCAGCAGCTTACCAACACGGACAGCGCCCCGGTGTATTTTAAAGGCTATGGGACTTTGACGGGCCAGAAAGTTAAATTCAACCAGAAGTTTAAAAAATCTCAAAAAGACAGCATGAAGATCAGTTTTTGCGTGGATATGTCTGATCATGCTTCTGTGATGGCCAACTTGTCAGATTTTGACATTGCCTTCTTCGTGGGCCACGACCTCTTCTTCCTGCCCGGCGACGGAACGGAAACAAAAGTCAAGAAGAACAAAAGGCAGCACAAAGTTTCCGATTCCAAGGGACCATCTAAAAAATTGGATATCAAAACCATGAAAGACGGGAGCTTAAAAGTGAAGTTTGCGTTAAAGAAAGGTGCGATCGTAGGCTCAACCGGCCTGAACGCTTCCTCTTCTGACGGCAAAGCCCGCGAGATGTTCCTGCCCTTTACTTTCGCTATGATCGGCACTTCTGCCACTGACACGGCCAAGAAGGGCAAAGTCTGGATCGCTTCCGGAAGTTTCCCGATGAGCGTGGACGTCAAACAGGGCAAGAAAGCCAAAGGAAAACTGAAATAAGCAAACTGCCTGAAAACAACTTCGGCCCGCCCATCAAGTGGTTCGAAGAATACCTGCGCGTTGAGAAAGGTCTGGCGCGCAATACCTGCGAAGCCTACCGAAGCGATTTGGTAGGCTTCGCCGCCTATTGCGAAAAGCAGGGCCTTTCCGATTGGAACGATGTGACGCCGGACACCATCACAGATTACCTCGGCGAGCGCTACGAGGAGCGCGTGGCGACCGCGACGGCGGCCAGGGAGCTCATCAGCTTAAGGATGTTCTACCGTTTCGGAGTTGAGGAAGGGCAGCTCAAGACAGACGTTCCGAAACTGGTCGAATCACCGAAACTGGCGAAAGTGCTGCCGCACGTTTTGACCGAGGAGGAAGTGTCGCGCCTTCTGGCAGCGCCTGACAAAGACACTTCTTCCGGCTTGCGCGACGCCGCCATGCTCGAGCTTCTTTACGCCACCGGTTTGCGCGTCAGCGAACTGGTGAAGCTGAAAAAAGGCGAAATGGACCTGGACGAGGGATATCTTCAGGTGACCGGCAAAGGCAACAAAACAAGGATCGTGCCCATCGGTAAGGTCGCCTGCGAAGCGGTTAGGAAATACTTGGCAACGCGCACCGAGGAGCCCAGGCGGAAAGAGGCTTTTCTGACGCGCTTAGGAAAGCCAATGACAAGGATAAATTTCTGGATGCGCATCAAAAAATACGCCCAGGAAGCCGATATACAGAAAGACATATCTCCGCACGTCCTCAGGCACAGCTTCGCCACACATCTGATCATCCACGGCGCCGATCTGAGAGTAGTCCAGGAAATGCTCGGCCACTCCTCGGTCGTCACTACGGAAAAATACACTCACGTTGAGTACAGCCACTTGAAGAAACTCCACAAAAAATTCCATCCCCATGGCTGAACTGGCGCACCATTTTTTGCTATAATATCCTTTATAGATAAATAAGCAGAAAATATGCGGAAAGTATCAATAATTATTCTTACCTGGAACGGCTTGAGCTATACCAAGCGCTGCCTTGACACGCTTAGGCATTACACGACTCATCCCGATTACACGATCTATGTGGCCGACAACGGCAGCACGGACGGAACGATCGAATACTTAAAAAGCCAGAAGGATTTAAAGTGCGTTTTTAACAACGCCAACTTAGGATTCCCAAAGGGCAACAACGTCGCCATAAAGTTGACGCCTCCGGATTCGGACATCCTGCTTCTAAATAACGACACGGAGGTCCTGGAGGAGAAGGGCGACTGGCTCACGAAGATGCAGGAGGCGGCTTATGAGTCTCCGGACGTCGGCGTGGTGGGCTGCCGCCTTGTGAGGGCCAACGGACTTTTGCAGCACTTGGGAGCCTGGATGCCGGTCGGGCCCTACTGGGGCCAGCAGGTCGCCAGCAACGAGGCGAACCTGAACCAATATCCTTTCAATTCCGAAGTCGAGAGCGTGGTCTTCGCCTGCGCTTACATCAAAAGAGAAGTTATAGATAAAGTAGGTCTGCTTTGCGAAGACTTCTTCGCTTACTTTGAGGACACCGACTATTGTTTGAGAGCCAAGGCTGCCGGTTACAAGACCGTTTGCTGCGGAGGAGCCACCATCGTCCACCACGAGAACGTCTCCACTAAGGAGAACAAGGTCAGCCACAACGACATTTTCCTGAAGTCCCAGGGGATCTTCAAGAAGAAATGGGCCAAGACCTGCGAGGGACGCTATACGCAGAACGTCAACTGGCTCTCTACCGTTTCCAGGCCGCACGGCTACGCCATGAGCAGCAAGGAAATGCTTCTGCACCTGGACGCCCAGAACGTGGCGGTCTCTTACCGCTATCTCTACGGTGTCGGCACGGTCTTTCCAATAGAGGAGCCGGAGGCGGCGCCCTACTACAACGTGAACGTCATGAAGGCCAGGGCTATTGACCCCAAGGCGCCCTGCGTGGTGTACGGCCAGGGCGACGCCTTCGTGACGAAGAAGACGGAGGGTATTGGCAATTACAAGATCGGATTCACGATGCTGGAAGTGACAGGCCTTCCCAAAGAATGGGTGGAACACTGCAACAAGATGGACGAAGTCTGGGTCCCCAGTCTTTTCAACGTGGAAACCTTCAGGAATTCCGGCGTAAAAGTTCCCATCCATTTAATGCCCTTGGGGGTTGACACCAATTACTTCAACCCGCTCATCAAAAAGTTCCCCTTGAGCGGGGACTTCAAATTCCTGACAGTCTT
>JAFYIM010000274.1 GCA_017538635.1 bacterium | reverse complement strand
GATAGCGTCGTTCTTTATGCGCCTGGGATCGTTCTTGTCCCTGCCGCAGGGCGGAATGGCGCACAAAACGATTCGCGAAATGTAGAATTTGCTTCTCAGCTTATCGAGCACCGCTTTCACGCCTAGGACGGAATCCATGGCGGGATACTCCGGCTGGTTCCAGCTGTTGTTCGTCCCTATTTGCAATATCACAACGTCGGGATCAAGGTTGTCCATCTCGCCGTTCTCAAGACGGTAGAGAAGATGATGCGTGCTGTCGCCGCCGTAGCCGAACTCGATGGCTTTGTAGGGGCCCTCGGCAAAGTGCGCGTCCCAGACTTTCTTTCCGCAGCCCTCGATCTCCCACTGCTCTGTGATGGAATCGCCGTAGAAGATTACTCTCACGTCCCCCTTCTCTTTTATTTCCTTTTGCTTCATCGCTCTCCTGGTGTTCCACCAGGAATTGGAATCAAGATCTCTGGGCGTAGGTGTGGTGAAAAGAATATCTCCAGCAAGAGCGGAAACAGCCGTCAACATAAAAATCAATCCTAGTTTTAATTTCATATTTTATTTCAAGACATCAAGAAGCGCCTTGGCCCAAATGTCGTAGGCCTTGGCGGTGAAGTGAATTTGGTCTGGAGAAATATCCGAAGGCAAATTGCCGGCGCCGTCAACGAGCTCTTTGTTGCAGTCAATATAAAAGACGTTTTCGCCGTTGGCGAAAGCCTTCAGACCTTCGTTGATCTTTTCTATGCGCGCTCTAGCGGGATCGGCGGCGGTAAGTCCTCTGGGAGGAAGTCCCATAACAATGATCCTGGCGTTGGGCTGGGCCGCGCGGCACTCGGCGAAAAGCGAGGCGTAGCCGTCCAGGAATTCCTCCTCCGTGATCCCGGTGTCGATAAGGCCGGCCTGAAGCACGAGGTTGTAGGTCTTCATACCGGACAGGTTGGCGTATTTGGCGCGCCAGATAAGCTGACCCAGCGAATCGCTGTCGAAACCGCAGTTCAAAACTTTGCGGCGGCTGAAATATTCCGTCATGGCTTCCTGACCCTCTTCTTCCCATCCCTGGGCCAGATCGTCGCCGTAGAAGGTGATAGAGGGGCGCGTGGAAACTATACTGGCTGTGGCGCAGCGCGTCTGGTACAGGCGTTCGATCCACCAGGCCTCGCCAACTTTGGAAAGCGGACGGGAGTATTCCGGCGTTTCATCTGGGTAGAAAATCGGCTGCAGGAGCTTCAGGAGGTTCTTGGCCCAGATCTGATAGCCGGGGGTACTGAGGTGCACACCGTCGTAGGAAACATCCTCGCCGTAATAGCCGTTGCAATCCATGACCTGGTTGTTGATCTCACAGAAAACGACGTTCTCACCGTCGCAGAGGTCGCGCATGGCGTCGTTGACAACGGCGTTCCTCGCTCTTCTGGGATCGTTGCCGTTGCGGCCGCAGGGCAGAATGGCGAACAAAAATATCTTGGCCTGGGGCGCTTTGGTTCTGATGGAATCGATGCAGGAACGAATGCCCAGCACCGTGTCACAGGGCGCTTCCTGAGATTCATCGTAGTGCCAGGTGTTGTTGGTGCCGATCATAAGGCAAACGGCTTTGGGCTTGCTGCCGTCCAGTTCACCGTTCTCCATCCTCCATATTACATGCTCCGTCCTGTCAGCGCTGTAGCCGGCCACCAGGGCGTTGTAAGGGGCCTTCGTAAAATATTTGTTCAGAACGCTCAGTCCCCTGCCGTCCACCATCCACAGTTCTGTGATGGAGTCGCCGACGAACATAAGCGGCACTTCGTTTTCTTGAACATATTCCTTGTCGTAAAGGAAGCGCTGATACCACCAGTAAGAAGGACTGGTGCTCTGCGGCACCGGAGTGATGGCCCTGATCGAGCCGAAAAGCGAACCGGCCGTGATCAGAAGCGCCAGAAGTAAAAGGCTTTTTTTCATTTTATATGCTCCTCAAAATTTCCAGTTAACCTACTTTCGATCAAAGACGGGCCTTGATCCACGTTCCTAAGCAGTCGCCCCAGACATCGTAGCCTTCCTTGGTGAGCGTCACGCCGTCCTTGGAATATTCTTCGGGAAGCGTTCCGTTTTCATCCAAAAGATCCGCAGTGGGATCCACGAAGAAGATGTTGCTGCCCGATATTTCCTTCACGATGGCGTTGACTTCCTCGGTCCATTTGCGCAGGGAGGAATCTTTCTCGCGGCCCATGGGAAGTATGGGAGTG
>JAFYIM010000273.1 GCA_017538635.1 bacterium | reverse complement strand
CTTCGTCTGTGATCTGTTCCTTTTTAAAACTGCGGATGCTGCGGCGTTCACGCAAGGCTTTCAAGATCTCATTGTCCATAGTTGCTCCTTAAAAACAATAGTTTTTAAATTTTTATTGTTCTTTGAGTTTCATCTTTGCTTTTTTGCTTCCTTTGGCGGCTGCTTTTTGGAACCATTCCTTCGCCTTGGCTTTGTTCTCCGCTATTTTTTTCTTCTTGGCTTCGGGATCCGCATCCTTGTCTCTGTCGTAGTATTCGATCCTCGACGCCTTTGATTCGTAGATCTCGCCTATCTCGAACATTGCCTCCGCGTGATCTTTTTCGGCGGCTTTCGTAAGATAAGGAAGCGCTTTCTCTTCGTTTAATTCCTCCTCATTGTGAGGCACTTCCCTTCCGCCGTATTTGTCGAAATCTTTAACTTGGCCTGATTTGTACAGTTTTCCTAATTCGTACATGGCCTCAACATTGCCCTTTTCAACTTCGGATTCGTACCACTTGACGGCGGCGTGAGTCGTGAAGCACCTTTCCTTCATGAATTTGGTTTTTCCATCTTCGTATAGGATACAGAAAACTTCTTCGTCATCGCCGCGCTCGGAATAGGAACCTTCGTCCATGAGCGGGATCTCGTTGTTGTAGATGTTGAAAGGCCTTTCGTCATCATGTTCATCCAGATCCAGCTCGCCTATTTCCTCGAAATCTTCATCGTCGCCAGGCATGTTGTCCAGTCCCCACATGGAGGCGGCGTCAAGTTTCATAACTCTTTCGCCTATCTTTTTCAATTTGGGATCGTCGATCCCGCCCTCTTCCTGCATTGTCAGCTGCGTGATTCTGGAAACCGCGTCCCTGCTGCCTCTGTTCATGGCTTTTTTATACAGTTCAAGCGCTTTTTTCTGATCCGGTTTGACCCACTTGATTGAATACGGCCCGCCGGTATAATAAATATCCCCGGCGCTGACCATTGCCGTGACGCTTCCGACAACGGCAGCTTTTTCACACAAGGGTACAACTTTTTTGCGATCTCGGATCTCCGAATTGTCACCCCAACGGTCGGTGTAAATCGTAGCCAAAAGATTCATCGCGGCAGCGTTCCCGCCTTCCGCGGCATTTTCGTAAAGTTTAACAGCTTCCTTTATGTCCTTTGGAAAGCCTATGCCGTAGAAACGCAAAGAGCCCAAATTCGTCATGGCGTCGGTATCGCCCGCCTTAGCGCTTTCGGTGTAGAGTTTGACCGCCTTTTCAACGCTGAAGGGAACGCCCTGGCTCGTCATATACATATTCGCCAGATGATTCATGGCGCCGGGGTGCTTTTTCTCCACGGCTTTTTCGTACCACTTCAGAGCGTTCTTGTAATCTGACGTCACAGATGTCCTGCTGGCCTCGATCAGGCGCCCCAGCCTGTACATGGCTTCGGCGCTGCCCTCTTCGGCCTCTTTTTGGTATTTCTTTAATTCTTTGTTGTAATCCTCTTCGCTCTTCCAGTCAACGTCAAGCTCGATTCCGATCCAATCGTAGGCTTTCTTGAGCTGAGAGTAAGACTTCTCCGTGAAAGCGAAGCATGAGGCGGCAAATAAAAACAAAAAAACAAACGGGAAAGGATTTCTTTTCATAACTAACCCTTGTAATTGGTTAATAGTCTTTTATCCAATTATAGCAAATAGT
>JAFYIM010000272.1 GCA_017538635.1 bacterium | reverse complement strand
TTGGTGATCAACAGCGACGAGGACGCCAAGACGCTGGTCAGGATCGGCGTGGACTGCGGTTACTACGGCAACTGGGCCGAAGCTATGCCGGAGATACAGAAACTGGTGGCCGAGACCGTCGGCAACGCCGGCTTCAAAGTGGGCCGCGACCTTCCCTGGCTCAAATACACCGAACTGCAGATGGTGGTCGACCTTGACTGGAACAACAATGACAAGGACGACTTCTCCGAGTATAAAGAAAAATTCAGCCTCAAATCCGGCCGTTAACAGATGTCAAGGATAGAACAATGAAATTTGATTTACAGAAAAACAAATTGTTCCTCGTAACACTGGGCATCGTGGTGGTCATCGTGGTGGTGACTTTGGTGCTCTGGCGCAAATCGGTCAACAACCTGAACGACGCCATCGCTGATTATTCCACAGCCAACAGCGATTACGAAACGCTGTGCAAGACTTACAACGGCGCCCCCAGCGAAGCTCTGCAGAAGGCTTACGAGGCGGATCTGGAAGCCCTGAAGAAGCAGGCTGTTGATTTTGTCGAGGCTGTCAAGGCTGACCAGCTGACGATCTTGGATCCTTCCAACTTCAAGATCGAGCTCCGCAAGTACGACAACAAGATCAAGGAAGAGCGCGAAAAACGCAACATCAACATATACCCCGGCGAGGGCTTCTCTGAATTCCTCGGCGACGTTGTTGCCAAAGAAGCCGACATGCCGAAACTTTCCGCTCAGTTCCAGATCGTGAAAGATGTGCTCGGAGTGCTTCTCGACAACGACGTTTTGGAAGTCGTTTCTATAGAAAGAAACCTGGGCGAGCAGGCAACCGATTATGACGAGGAGGAGGAATCCTTCGGCGGCGCCGCCGCAAAGCAGGAGACCGCGGTCTCCAAATATGAAGGCATCCCCGTTTCCTTCCAGTTCGCCATTCGTCCGGACAAGATTTACAACGTGCTTTCCCAGCTGCGCGACAAGCCCTTCTTCTATATAGTGAGAAGCATAAGGACCGACCTTCAGCCTGAACCGGTGGGAACGATCGAAGATCCTTCCGACATCTTAGAGCGCGTGACGGTCGACATGACTGTGGAAATGATCAAGATCAACAAGCCCGCAGAGGCCGCTAAATAAACCAGGAGGATTAGAAGATAATGAAAGCTTTAAATGAGCATTGGGAAAAACTGCTTTTTGTAGTGATTCTTCTGATCGTTTTGGTGGTGGTCGGCAAGGCCTTCATGAGCCGCCAGGACGATGTTGACAGCTTTGAAGTTAAAGGCGAAGCCAAAGACGTCAAGGAAAGCGCTTTGGTCGGCATTCCGGGTCTGGTGGAAATAGCCAAGACCGCCGCTCCCAAACTGGTCAGGAACGTCTTCACGCACGACTGGCTCCAGAGAAGCACGGCCAACCAGGCAGCCCTTACCAGAAAGTGGGGGATCACCTGCGACGAGACCGGGCAGATGATCACTTATCGTCCCGACGCGGACAACGACGGCATGCCCAACGAGTGGGAGCAGAAATACGGCCTGGATTGGACGAACCCCAAGGACGCCGAGGAAGATCCGGATAAGGACTCTTTCACGAACCTCAAAGAATACACGCTCTCCCAGGAGCTCGGCGTCGAAGTCAATCCCAAGGATCCCGCGAGCCCGAACGTCGTGGCCCAGGATTGGCGCATCGGCAAGATCTATCATCCGGAGCGCGACCTGCAGCTCGGCATGTTCACGAAAGGTTCTTCCTTGAAGTTCAAATATAAAGGAAAGATCCTTCCCGCCGTTGAACTCACCGGCACCCAGATCGAACCCGAAGAAGGCAAGCTCTACTATATAGAGAAAGTGGAAGAGGTCAACGAAGCCGACAAGAAAGGCAAAGAGAAATTCGTGGACTACAAAGTTACGCTTAAGGACGGCGAAACCGGCGAGATCTTCTTCTGCACCAAGAAAGACAAGAGCCTGGAATCTTTCGGCCTTGTCGAGTTCGTCAACAAGGACGACGCCAACAAAAAAGTCGTCTGCAAAGTCGGCGATGAGATCAGCCTTCCCATGGTCCAAAAGGACGGGAAAGTGACCGTAATAGACGTTGAAAACAAGACTGTCACCGTCAATGCCAATGACATCGACTACACAGTCACAGCTGAATAAAATAAATAATCAAGATATAACAACTGATGGAGTTAACGAGCATGAAAAACACAAAAGCCCTGACAGTAGTTGCAGTCTCCCTGGCTGCGATCCTGCTTCTG
>JAFYIM010000271.1 GCA_017538635.1 bacterium | reverse complement strand
TTCATGACGTTGCGCATGGCGTCGTCGGTGTGGGCGTAGTCGATGACTATTACGACGCCCAGCTTGTTCGGCATGAATTCAAGCCTGCCGGGCACGGGCGGCAGGTTCGGGCAGAGGGAAAGGATCTTCTCTTCCGGGATGCCGAAATTGGAAGCGAGTATTACGGCGCCCATGACGTTGGCGACGTTGTGGCGGCCGAGGAAGTTTATCTTGACATTCCTCGCAGGAAGGCCTTTTTCAAAAAGAGTGAATTCCGAGCCGTCGCGTTTGACCAGGATGTTCTCCGCTTTGACGTCGGCGTCCTTGCCGGTCGTCGTCATGGTCACGACCTTCTGGCCGACTTCTTTTAGTTCCCTGGCGAGCCTTTCGCCCCATTCATCGTCCACCATGACCAGACTCAGGGAATCTTCTTTGGCGTGGTCGAAGAAGCGGCGTTTTGCGCCGTAGTATTCCTCCATGGAGTGGTGGTAGTCAAGGTGATCCTGCGTCAGGTTCGTGAAGATCAGGTAGTCGAAGAGCAGATTCCCGATGCGCTTCTGTTGGGCGGCGTGACTCGAAACTTCCATGACGACCGCGTCGGCGCCCTCCTTGTCCATGGTGGAGAGGAGCGCGTAGAGTTCGAAGACATCAGGCGTAGTGCGGGAGGCCGGTTTTTTGCGGTCCTTGATCTCATAAGAGATGGTTCCTATAAGTCCGACGGTCAGGCCTGCCGTGCTCAAGAAATTGCGGATGACATAGGCGGAAGTCGTTTTGCCGTTCGTGCCTGTCACGCCTATAAGCTTGCATTTCGGCTGGCCGTAGAAACGGTGGGCCAGAAGGGAAAGCGTATCCTCGTCCTGGGAGAGCTTGACGACCGTCAGGTTTTCCGGGATCAGTTTCGGGACTTCCGTTACGAAGACCGCCGCCGCGCCTCTTTCCGCCGCGTCTTCAATGTAGAAGTTGCCGTCGGCCACGGCGCCTTTCTTGGCGACAAAAACGAAACCGGGCTTGATCTGGCGGCTGTTTAGGGAAATGCCGGATATCTCAGCCTTTTCGCTTCCTTTAACGATCTCGTGCGGAATGTTGCTCAAAAGTTCATTCAACAGCATAACTCGCCTCACTTTTTTCTGTTTCTTCTTCCGTTTCAAAATCAGCGGGAACTTGCAAATATTCCAATGCGGCTTTCATGACTTCCCTGAAGACCGGGGCCGCGACTTTTCCGCCGTAAATGCTTCCCCTCGGGGAATCGAGCGTCACCACGCAGACCAGTTTCGGATCGTAGGCGGGGACGAATCCGACGAGGGAGGCGACGTAATTTTTCTTAGAATAGCCCTTGATCTCAGGATCGTATTGCTGGGCCGTTCCGGTCTTGGCGGCCACTTTGTAGCCCGGGATCTGGACAAGGCGGCCCGTGCCGTCGTCGTCAGTCACCGAGACCATGGCGTCGGTCATGTCCAGGGCGGCCTTTTCGGAGATCACGCCGCTGGCGGCCACGACCGGCTCAAAGTAATTGAAATCGCGGGCCTCCGGCGAGATCGAGCCGTCTGCCATGGAGATCCTGCTGACCAGCCTGGGACGCATGCGCGTGCCCCTGTTCGCTATGGTGCCAATTGCCGAGACCATCTGGAGCGCCGTGACGGAGATCTCCTGCCCCATGGGGATGGAGTGAATGCTGAGCGCTGACCATTTGTCAACGGGTTTCAGACTTCCTTTCGATTCGTCTCCCAGGATCTTGAGGTCGCATTTGCTTCCGAAGCCGAAAGCTTTCAAACCCTTGTAGAGCTTTTCCTCACCTAGCATTTCAGAGACTTTGGCTATGCCTATGTTGGAGGAGTATTTTATTACTTCCTTGAACGTGACTGTCCCGAGTTTGTGGTCGTCGTGGAGATCGCGTCCCTTGCGGCCGTAGTTTATGTGCCAGAGTCCGTTTTCACAGAAGACCGGGGAAGCTAAATTGACTATGCCTTCGGTCAAGGCCAGCGAACCGGAGACCGGCTTCATGATGGAACCAGGCTCAAACGGCTCGCTCAAAAGAAGATTGTTGAAGACGCCCTCTCTGTATTCGTTCCTCTGGTTGGGATCGAAGAAGGGCCAGCTTGCCATGGCGAGGATCTCGCCGGTCTTGGGGTCAAGGATTATTATACCGGCTTTCTTAGGCGTGTATTGCTCAGCGGCCTTCGCGAGTTCGTCCTGGGCGATCTGCTGGAGCTTCTCGTCGATAGTAAGATATATGTTCTGTCCGTCAAGGGGATCGAAGATCATATCCATGTTCTTCATGGTGAAGAAACGGCGGCGGCGGTTGTCGCGCCAGAGCGTGTTCCAACCGTCGATGCCGGAAAGATAATATTCAGCGCCTTTCTCCACTCCGAATGACCCCCTGCCTTCGCTGTCGCAGAAGCCTACCTGGACTCCGAACAGGTCTCTTTTCGGATAGACGCGCTTTTCTTCATATTTGACATAGACGCCGGGAAGCTTGTCCTGGGATATAAGGGCCCTGATCTTGTGGCTTTCGGTATCCATCAATCCTCTGGCTATTACGGAGTAGCGGAGGTTGGTGGCCGCCATTTTTTTCAGGATATCGCTCTCCTGTATCTCAGAGATCTCGGAGATAAGGCGGGCTTCCTGGCCGCGGTCCTTCACCAGTTTGGGATCGCACCAAAGCATGGGGGAGGAAGTCGAGAGGGCCAGGATAGAGCCGCGGCGGTCGCAGATCTGGCCGCGCTTAGCTTCCACTTTAACGGTAGAGCGAAGCTGGCTCTGCTTGCGTTCAATGTATTCTTTCTGATCGGTGCATTGCCAAAAATACACTCTGCCCAAAAGAACGGCGAGCAGAATGACGACGCCTCCCAGAACGAAGTGTATTTTAAGCATGCCTTGTTTCATTTTTTTTTTATTTCCTCATTTCTCAGCGAAGGGCGGCGTTGCCTTCCAAAGGTTTGCCGGCCAACCTGGAATCTTCCTCGTTTTCCTTGTCGACGGCCAAAGGTTTACTCAATATGACGGTGTGATCCTTCCTGGTCTTACGCAGGTGGATCTTGTTTTCAGCCAGCTTTTTCTCTATGTAGTTGACGGCTTTGACCTGCTCCAATTCCGACTGCGTCAGGTCTCTTTGAA
>JAFYIM010000270.1 GCA_017538635.1 bacterium | reverse complement strand
TGGGCTTCAAAAAGAGCGCCATGTGATAGAAGCCGGCCAAAGGATCAGTGCCAACGAAATTCGCCTGGGCTACTTTTATGCTCTTTAAAAAATGATCGAGGCTGAAGATGTGCAGGGAGGCGAAGATCAAGGAAGTGAAAAGAGCGGAATACATGCTCCTGAAGCGCGTCTTGAAGGACGAGAACAAAAGCCCGCGGAAAATGGTCTCCTCTATGAAGGCGACAGCGAAAGAGGAAAGCAGGGCTATAGCGCTCTTGGAGAGAATGTAGCTCCAAGTCCTTTCCTGGTAATGCCTGAAGCCCGCGAAATACTGGAGGACCGTCATGAAAGCGATCGTAAGAACTGCGACAATGATCCAGCTGCCGAATTCGTTTTTTATGTGCTGGCGCTTATAATAGACCTTGTACGGGATCTCTATTCCCAGTTTCTTCCAGAAGGCCAGGAAAACAAGAACTTCGGAAACAAGAAAGACCCTGTTGAAGACCTTGCGGAAAATGAAAGCCTTGGTAAGATCAAGTTGGCTCGTCACCCTATAGACCCAAGGCGCCACAACCATCGCGACGACTAGGCCTATGAGCGCCGCCAAGGCGATCATTTTTATGTTGACTTTCTTCTCCGCCATTACTTCTTGGTTTCCGTTTCCTTCTCCAGCTTCTCTTCTTTCAGCTCGTCGATGCGTTTTGTTATCTCGACTTCGGAAGCGGTGTTGAAGCCTTCCATTACGTAGCGGACTATGCCGGCCTTGTCAATTATGAAAGTCTTGGGAATGTTGTCGATGTCGTAAGTCTTGACCAGAGAGCGGTCGGGGTCGGAATAGATGATGGTGTCCAAGCCTCTCTGGAAGGCCAGGAGCGTCTTCATATCCTGCTGGTCGGAGACGTTGACGAACTGCACGCCGGTCCCGGCGTATTTGGAATGGAGCTTGTCTATGACGACCATATATTCGCGGCACAATTGACTCCAGCTCGCGAAGAAAGTCAGAACGATTACGCCCTTGGCGCCTGGCTTTATGATCTTGTCCTTGCCGGAAAGATAATTGACCTTGATGTCGGGAGCTTTCTTGCCAAGCAGCGAATGGTTCACATACATGCTTGGCAGTTCCTGAAGGATGTCTAGGTTCGACAAAAAGATCCCCTGAGGCGGCGTGTAATAGAAGAGCTTGTTGTCAATGTAGGTGTTGACGAGGGCCTGCTTCAAGGTCATCATGGAAAGCAGGTTCCCGTAAAGGTTGTAACGCTTGAACTCTTTCACGATGCCGTCGTTATTGATCTTTATGCTGACTCTGTCAGGCACAAAATTGGAAAATCCCTGGGGGCCCATGGCCGAGGCCTGTTTGGCGATGCCTTTCAGCATGTCGGAGTCGTGCCTTATGTTGCCTTCGAATTCCCAGCCGTCAGAAGCTTTCTTGACCTTGGTGAAGATGTAGTTGTAGCGCAGCCCTTCATAGGAGTTGGTCTTCGCCGGCGTGATCAAAAAGGGCGTCGCACGATCCATGAACGACATGAATATGTCGCCCATGCTTGCGAGCGTCCAGAACGAGACCGCCACGGTCTTGCCGTTCGGCGCAATGGAAATCTCCCAGCCGTTGGTGCCGTTCGAGATCGTTAGTTCGTGCGAACGGGTTATGCCGTCCATGGCGTGAGTCCACACTTCGCTGCGGAAGCGATACGGCGGCTCCTGCAGTATGCTGCCGGATTGAAAGACGTCGCCCTGCATAGAGTGGACCATCGACGTATAGGTCAGATCCAGACACTCCAGCGACGCCAGTCTCTCGGAGATCTCAAAAAAAGCTTTCGCCACCGGCTCCTTTTCCCCGAAAAGGTTGGAGTTTTCATTCTGAACGGCGAAAAGCGCGGAAGCGCATAAAAAGATGATCAAAAATATTCTCATACTCACTCTTTCATAAAAGGCGAAGCGTATCTCAAGCGCCAGGAAGATTCCGGCAGCTTTATTTCAGGCTTTAATCCGCCGAAGGTCGAGAAAGCTTTCTTCAGCATCTCGACCATTCCCTCTTCCTCTTCGTATTCGACCAATTCGTAATCAGGGAGGCCGAGTTCAGCAAAAACTTCCTTGACCTCCTCCATGTAACCAATTCTGTCAGTCAGGCCGTTTTCAACGGACTGCTTGGCGGTGTAGATCCTGCCGTCGGCCAATTCCCTCACTTTTTCAGGCGGCATGTGCCTGCCGTCAGCGATAACGTCAACAAACTGATCGTACAGTTCGTTAATGGTCGCCTGCACAACGTTGGAGACGGCTTCCGAGACGCCCTTCATAGGATTCAGCATATCCTTCATGGGTCCGGAGGTGAAACTCACGCTCTTCACGCCGAGCTTTTCCGCGGCTTCCTGGAAATTGATGCCTTGCATCATGACGCCGATGGAACCGGTGATGGTTGTCGGGGTGATAACGATTTTGTCAGCATGCGCGGAGACATAATAACCGCCGGAAGCGGCCACGCCCCGCATATAGGAAACGACGTAGCGGTTCGAGGAGGAGGATTTGAACTTCTTGATCTCCTGGTCAATGAAATCGCAGGCGGTGATCTCGCCGCCCGGGCTGTCCACCAGGAGGAGCAAGCCTCTGACGTCCTTGTCTTCCTTGGCATGCCTGATGTCGTCGATTATGACTTCAGCCGATCCGTCGCTCTTGCCCCAGAAGGAGCTTTTGTCCTCTTCGAAAGAGATGGCGCCTCTTATGTCTATTTTGACGACCTTGCATTTACTGGTCTCTTTTGAGACGACCGTCTCTTTCTCGTAGCCGTTCTCAAAATAATCCCTCACTTTGTCAATGCTGGCCGACAAGGCCAGAAAAGAGAGCGCAAGGATAAGAAGCCCGCCGCAGATTATGAAGGCTCCCAGAAGCCCCGAGCAGCCGCAGCCGCTTTGAAAGCGGCCGCGGGGACTCGGATTACTTGGAGCGTCGGGAATGTTGTACTGATCCATTATTTATTGACGAGTTCGTAAGTTTCCAGAGCGATCATGAGCTCTTCGTTGGTCGGGATCACCCAGACGGGGATCTTGGAAGAGGGTGTTGACACGCAGCCCGCGAAACCTCTCTCCTTGTTCTTCTCGCCCAGTTCCAATCCGAGTCCGCTCAGGTTTCCGCACACCCATTCCCGCATTTCCGCGGAGTTCTCGCCGATGCCGGCGGTGAAGACGATGGCGTCGGTCTTGGGGAGCAGGGAGACGTAGGAGCCCACGTACTTGGCGATAGAATAAGCAGTCATCTCAAGAACGAGCTTGGCCTGCGCGTTGCCGTCCTTGGCAGCGCCTTCCACGTCGCGCATGTCGCTAGAGACTTCGGAAACGCCCAAAAATCCGCTCTGCTTGTTTAAGATCTTGTTGACTTCCGCCGGAGCGATGCCGAGGTTCTCGATGAGGTACAGAACGATGGCGGGGTCGATGTCGCCGCTTCTGGTGCCCATGACGACGCCGGCCAAGGGAGTCAGGCCCATGGAGGTGTCGATGCATTTGCCGCCTTTGACGCAGGTGATGGAGGAGCCGTTGCCCAGGTGGCAGACGACGATGTTCACTTCATCCAAGGGTTTCCCGCTCATCTCGGCGTAGGCCCTGGTCACGAACTTGTGGCTGGTGCCGTGGAAGCCGTAGCGCCTGATGCCGTTTTCCTTGTAGAACTTGTAAGGCAGGGCGTACTGGAACGCCTTGGCGGGCATGGTCTGGTGGAAAGCCGTGTCGAAGACCGCCACGTTGGGAACGCCGGGCAGGGCTTTCTGGCAGGCTTTGATGCCGGCCATGTTGGCGGGGTTGTGCAGCGGAGCAAGTTTCCCGCATTCTTCAATGCAGGCGATGACTTCGTCGTTGATGACCGCGGAGGAGAAGAACTTTTCGCCGCCGTGCACCACGCGATGTCCGAAGGCGTCGATCTTCTGCCCTTCTTTCAGGACGTCTTTCTTCAAGGCTTCAATGACGTAAGAGACCGCTTCCGTATGATCGGAGGCTTTTATAGGCGAACTGGGAAGCTTCGTCTCGCCATAGGACATTTTGAACATGGCGTCGCCGCCCAAACCGATGCGCTCCACCAATCCTTTGGCGGCCACGGTGCGCTCGGGAAGAGAGATAAGCTGGAATTTAAGACTGGAACTGCCGCAGTTGATGACAAGAATAAACATTTTTATTTCCTTAAATTTTAATTAGAATTTTTTCCATTCGTAAGTTTTGCCGTTGCTGACTTCGACCCAGATGCCTTTGGCTTTGGCGGCGTAAACGGCAGCGTAAGTCTTCTGGATCTCGGCGACTGTCGTGTTCTGGCTCTTGGCTTCCTCTTCATAGAAGGCTTTCCTGGCGGCGTTCAGCTTCTTGACGGCTTCCCCGGCGGCGGCGGCGACTTT
>JAFYIM010000269.1 GCA_017538635.1 bacterium | reverse complement strand
TCCGAACCTCGCCCACAGCTTCATTTCCGTGGACGCCATGAAAGCCGGCAAGCACGTCATGTGCGAAAAGCCCATGGCCATCAATTCTAAGGAAGCGAAGAAAATGCTGGACGCCGCCAAGAAATATAAACGCATCCTCACAATCGGCTACCAGAGCCGCTACACCCCCCAGGCCATCTTTTTGAAGAAGGAATGCGAGAAGGGCACCTTCGGCGACATCTACTACGCCAAGGCCCAGGCAATAAGGCGCAGAGCCGTCCCGACCTGGGGCGTCTTCCTTGATGAGAAGCAGCAGGGCGGCGGTCCCCTTATCGACATCGCCACGCACACCCTCGACCTGACGCTCTACATGCTGAACAATTACGAGCCCGCCTACGCCGTCGGCACGACGTACCACAAGCTCAACAAGCAGACCGACCAGGGCAACGCCTGGGGCGACTGGGATCCCAAGAAATTCACCGTGGAAGACAGCGCCTTCGGTTTCGTAGTCATGAAGAACGGCGCCACCATCATCGTGGAATCCAGCTGGGCTCTCAACACGCTCAATACCGGCGAAGCCTGCACGGAATTCAGCGGCACGCTTGCCGGCGCCGACATGAAGGACGGGCTGAGGATCAACGGCATCAAGAACAACGCCCGCTATGTCCTTAAACCCGACCTCAAAGCCAGCGGCGTCGCTTTCTACGACGGACACTCCGAGACTTCCGAAGACAGGGAAGCCCGCGTCTTCACGCAGGCCGTCCTCGGCAAGGGTGAACTCGTGGTCAAGGCCGAGCAGGCCTACGTCGTCACGCAGATCCTGGAAGGCATCTACGAATCCGCCAAGACCGGCAAACCCTATTACTTCAAGAAGCAGAAAGCCACCAAGAAATAAGGAGACATTATGCAGCTTTGCGTATTCAGTCCCGCTTTGGCTGACATGAGCCTGGACGCCGCCCTTGCGTATCTGAAGGGATTGGGCGTCGAGGCCCTGGAGCTGGGCGTCGGAGGATACCCCGGCACGGCGCACGCGGACGCGAAGAAGCTCGTGAAGGACGCCAAGGCCAGGCAGGAACTCCTGGACACCTTCGAGAAGCACCAAATCAATTTGGTCGCGCTCTCCGTCCACGGCAACTGCGTGCACCCTAATCCCGAGATCGCCGCGAAATTCGAAGAGGATTACGAGGCGGCCTGCGAGCTCTGCGGGCAGCTTAACGTCGATCACCTGGTGACCTTCTCCGGCTGCCCCGGCGACGGCAAGGGCGACCAGCCCAACTGGGTGACCTGCACCTGGCCCACCGAGTATCGGAAAGTCCTGGACTACCAGTGGAACGAAGTTCTGATCCCGTATTGGCAGAAGGCTGCTAAGATCGCCGAAGAGGGCGGTGTGAAATACATCGCCCTTGAAATGCACCCGGGATTCTGCGTCTATAATCCCGACAGTCTGCTCCGTCTGAGGGCGGCCGTTGGCGACATAGTAGGCGCAAACCTTGATCCTTCGCACCTCATCTGGCAGGGCATGGACATTGTTTCCGTCATCCGCTACCTCGGAAAAGCGATCCACTTCTTCCATGCCAAGGACACCGAGATGCATCCGGAAGTCGCAAACAGAACCGGCGTATTGGAAACGAAGCCCTTCGACAAGGAAAGGGACCGCGCCTGGCTCTTCAGGACGGTCGGCCACGGCATGTCTGAGCAAAAGTGGAAGCAGATCTTCGGCGCCCTTAGAATGGAGGGCTACGACTACGCCCTTTCTATCGAGCACGAAGACAGTCTTATGACGCCCAGGGAAGGCTTGGAGAGCGCCATCGGTTTCCTCAAGAGGAACATGATCAGGCAAAAGATGGAGGGCGCGCTCTGGTGGAATTGATGGGCAAGACCATCAAATGCGCGGTCTTCGATCTTGACGGGACGCTTCTTGACACCCTAATGGATCTCCAGACCGCCGTCAATTTCGCCCTGAGCAAACATAATAGGCCTTCTATCACGCTCGGCGAGGCTCGGCGCTACGTTGGCAACGGCGTGGGAAAACTCGTAGAGCGCTCGCTCAAACAAGGCCCGAGCGATCCCGAATATCCTGAAATACTGGCGGATATGCGCCGCTACTACGCGGCGCATACCGTCGTAAAGACCAGGCCCTATTCCGGGATCATAGAAGAGCTGAAAAAACTAAGGGACCTTGGCTTCAAGATCGCCATCGTCTCCAACAAACCCGAGCGTGCGGTCAGAAAACTGGCTAAGCGCTTTTTCCCCGCGCTTTGGGACGTCGCCTTGGGCGACAAGGAGGGGAGGAGTAGGAAGCCCGCTCCCGACGCCGTCTGGGAAGCCCTAAGATTGCTTGACGCCAAATCTGAGGAAGCGATCTACGTAGGAGACTCCGAAGTGGACATGCAGACCGCCAGGAACGCCGGTATCCCCGTGATGGCGGTCAAATGGGGTTTCCGGGACAAAAGCGACGTCGCACCCTACAAGCCGGAACTTTACGCCGAAAAGCCCCGTGACATCGCGAAACTTCTGAAGCCTCGTCGGGCGAAACTGAAGATCGGCGTCTTCGGCGGCTCCTTCGACCCCGTCCACAAGACGCACATCGCCATCGCCAGACGGGCGAAAAAGCAACTGAAGCTCGATCTCCTGCTTTTCGTGCCGGCCTACCAGGCGCCGCACAAGAAAGGCAGGATCTACGCTGACAACGAAGTCCGCTGCGAGCTAATAAACGCCGCGCTGAAAAAAGACCCCGCCTTCAGGTTGGAGCGCTGCGAACTAAAAAGA
Organism: bacterium; assembly: GCA_017538635.1. The sequence continues at coordinate 3,375 of JAFYIM010000269.1, read as the reverse complement.
GGCGGCGTTTCCTACACCGTGGAAACGCTGCAAACGCTGAAAAAAAGATTCGCGCCCTGCGAGCTCTACTTCCTTTTGGGCTCCGACAATTACTTGGGTTTCAATACCTGGCGCGAACCCGCAAAAATTAAAAAACTGGCAAAGCTAGCCGTTTACCAGCGCAAGGGAGAAACGGCGAAGATAAAGCCGGGGGACCTTCTGATAAAAGGTCCCGCCACGGACGTTTCTTCCACGGCTTTGCGTCAAAAACTGAAAGAAGGTAAGATAGATAAGAAAGATATTATTTCCAGCGTTTGGAAACTGATCCAAGCGAAAAAACTTTATACAGGAAAATAACATGGCAAAAACCGCAAAGAACCCCAACCTCCCCGAGATCGTTTTCACCTACCGCAAGCTTTTGGAAGACAAGCAGGTCAGCGACATCAAGATCTATGATGTCAGAGGCTTCTCTCCCATCACGGACTTCTTCGTCGTCGGTTCCGTCAGGAACGAAAGGCAGATGCAGGCGGCCGGCCAGAACCTTCTGAAAGAGCTGAAAAACATGGGCGTCAAGCCCTACAGCGCGGACGAAACGCTTTCCGGCAACAACTGGGTGGCGGTCGACCTCGTCGACGTGATAGTCCACCTCTTCACGGAAGAAGCCAGGGCGGAATACAACATCGAGGAGATCTGGGCCAACAGGGAAACCTTCTTCGAGGACCTGGTCCCGGCCAAGAAAGCCGCGCCCAAAAAGGACAAGGAACCGGAAGAAGAAAAGCCCGCCGCCAAAAAGCCCGGGAGAAAACCGGCCGCCAAGAAAGAAACTAAAAAGCCCGCCGCCAAAAAGACCACCAAAACGAAAAAGCAGTAATGGCTGATCCCAAATGCAGAGCGTTTGTCCTGACCGGTCCTTCCGGCGCGGGAAAATCCACCATCGTAGCCAAGCTGATGGCCAGGCACGACGACCTTCGCTTCTCCGTCTCGGCGACCACCAGAGAGCCAAGAGTCGGCGAAACGGAGGGCAAGGATTACTTTTTCCTGACAGTGGAAACCTTCCGGACCTGGCTCAAGGAAGACCGCTTTTTGGAGCACGCCACGGTGCACGGCAACTATTACGGAACGCCCAGGGAAGCGGTGGAAAAGCAGCTCCGTGAGGGCTACTACGTTCTGATGGACATCGACGTCCAGGGCGCCAGATCCGTGCATGAAAAAATGCCCGAAGCGCACCTTATCTTCATCATGCCGCCCTCTTTTGAAGAGCTGGAAAGAAGATTAAGAGGCCGCGCCACCGACAGCGAGGAAGTGATAGAAAGAAGATTGGCCAAGGCCAAGAGCGAGATGGCCGAGAGCGTCTGGTTCGACCACGTCGTCGTGAACGACGACGTCGACCGGGCCGCAAACGAACTTGAGGACCTCATCTACGGAGGAAACAAATGAAAGACATTCTTTTAGTCGTCACAGGATCCATAGCGGCCTACAAGGCCTGCGAATTCACGCGCCTTCTCGTAAAGGAAGGCTTCAACGTGCACGTCGCCATGACGAAAGCCGCGACGGAATTCGTCGGCGAAGTGACCTTTAGAACGCTCTCCAGAAATCCCGTCTATATCGACCAGTTCGCCCAGCCCGCGGACTGGCGCCCCGAGCACGTAGCTCTGGCCGAGCTTTGCGAAACGGTAATAGTGCTGCCGGCCTCCGCCGATTTCATCGCCAAGATGGCCTACGGATTCGCTGACGACGGCCCCAGCTCCGTCATCCTCGCCCACAGAGGCAGAAAGATCGTGGCGCCCGCCATGAACGACGGCATGTGGGAAGCAAGCGCCACCAAGGAAAACATCCAAAAGCTGAAAGACAGGGGCGTCGAAGTCATCTATCCTACGGAAGGCGAACTGGCCTGCGGAAAGTGCGGCCTGGGTCGTCTCGCGCCTTTGGAAGAAATTATAAAAGCGCTGAAACAGTAATGAAATTAAGGTTTTTAGTCAGCGCTGGACCGACCAGGGAATACATCGATCCGGTGCGCTTCCTCTCCAACCCCAGCTCCGGAAAGATGGGCTTCGCCGTCGCCAAGGAAGCGGTAAAAAGAGGCTATGAGTGCGTTCTGGTCAGCGGACCAGTAAACTTAAAACCGCCCAAGGGCTGCAAATTCATTCCCGTCGTCTCCGCCGAGGACATGTATGAGGCCATTGTGAAAGAATTCCCAAAATGCGACGTCCTCATCATGACCGCCGCCGTCAGCGATTTCAAGCCAGCGAAAAGACTGAAACAGAAAGAGCACAAGATCGCCGAGAAAGCGGTCCTGGAATTAGTCCGCACAAAAGACATCCTTAAAGGCGTTGCCAAAGAAAAGGGCAAACGCTTCGTCATCGGTTTCGCCGCGGAAACAAACGACATCCTTGCCTCCGCCAAACGGAAAATGTTCGTGAAAGGCCTGGACATGATCGTAGCAAACGACGTTTCCAGATCCGACGCCGGTTTCGCCAGCGAAAAATTAAGGGCCGTCTTCCTTTTCCCCGACGGAAAAGAGGAGCGCTGCGGCCTTGTTGGCAAAGCGACCGTGGCCAAAAAACTCATAGAGGCAGCCGAATCCGCTTCTAAAAAGCAATGAGAAAAAACAAACTCTCCAGAGAGCAGAAATGGAAAAGACTCGTTTCCGGTAACGACACCACCTGGCGCCGCTACATAGTCTGGCCTATCCTCATTGTCCTTGGCAAAATCTACGGCGGTATCGTCTCCCTTCGCAACGCCATGTACAAAAAGGGCTACTGCAAGCGCTACTGGCCCGGCTGCTACGTCATAAGCGTCGGAAACATCACCGTGGGCGGCACCGGCAAGACGCCTGTTGTCGCGCTGCTTTCCCAGGCGCTCTCCAAGGGCGGAAGAAAAGTCGCCATCGTGAGCCGCGGCTACAAATCCCATTCCCCGAGCCTGCGCTTCAGGCTTAAACACAAGGATTTCAGCAACAAGACCAAGGTCGTCTGCGACGGCAAGAATCTTCTGCTCTCCCCGAAGATCGCCGGCGACGAGCCCTACATGCTCGCCCAGGAGCTTAAAAACGTCGTGGTCGTGACCGATCCCGACAGAGTGCGGGGCGCCCGCTACGCCATGCGGGAATTCGGCGTGGACACCATCATCTTAGACGACGGCATGCAGCACTTGAGAATGCGCCGCCAGAAAGACATCGTCCTTGTTGATGCCAACTGTCCCTTCGGTTACGAAAGGATCCTGCCCGCCGGCCTCTTAAGGGAGCCTATAGAAGGCTTGGAAAGAGCCGACCATATCTTCATTACGAAATCCGAAAACTTAACGGAAGAGAAATACGAGGATCTCGTCGCCGACATCCGTCTTTACAATAAAAACGCCGACATCCTGACCTGCCAGTACGAGCCCGACAAACTAATC
>JAFYIM010000268.1 GCA_017538635.1 bacterium | reverse complement strand
CTATATCGACTTTCTCGAAGTAGTCCATGTTCATCAGGCGCTGGCGGCTCGTGTCGATGCGGTAGTAGTTGTAGCGGTCGCCCGGGAAGAAAGAGAGCTCGCGGCGGATGACGACGTCTTTGGTACGTTCATTGCCGGTGATGTAAACGATGCCGATATCGAAGAGGGACGATTCGTCCATTTCGTAGAAAATATCGACTCTCACGCTGTCGTCGGGCTGTTCTTCAGCAAGCAATACCTTGGAGGCGCAGACGGCGTCGGCGTAGCCCAGAGAACGGAAATAATTCCTTAAGTTCTCAGTGTCGCGTTCCACAGCCTGCGGGGTATAGGGCTCGTCACGATGCACCTCGATCATCGAGATGATGTTGGTGAGGTACATGTCCCTCAGTTTGCCCTGCCTGACGGTGATATCGTTGACAAAATAAGGGCGTCCCTCATCGATCGTGATGTCGAGTGCGAGACCGTTGCCTTTTTCAGTCGCATGAATGTCGTAATCTACCTGTGCTTCGGGGTATCCTATCTCCTGGTACATCTCGGTGATTTTCCAGATGTCATCTCTTACCTGGTCTTCCTGATAGGTGCCGAACATGAACCAGAAACGGGCTTTGGTGCCGATCAAGAGTTTGATCTTAGCCGTGGAGATAAGCGTATTTCCGGAAATATTAACTTCCCTGATGTAGGATTCCTCGCCTTCCGAAACAAGAATGTTGACGCTGGCCCTGGTTCCGTCCATGGTGTCGTCTATCTCATAGGTGACATCAGCCATGCCGTAGCCTTTCTCAGCATAATATTTGCGGATCTCTTCCACGGAGTTTTCCAGCTTTTCAAGGCTCAAAGGCTCGCCTATCTTGATCTGGACTTTATCCAGAAGATCTTTTTCCTTTATGTTGCTGTTGCCGGTGAAATCAAGCTTGTCAAGAATGGGCCTCTCTTTGACCGTATAAGTAACGATCGTGCCGCTGATGCCTTCACTGGTTGTGGTCGAGGCGCTCTCAAAATCTCCGGAAGCCAGCAGCCTCTCCGTGTCGGCCATGGCCTTTTCTTCGCTGTAGATCTCATTGGGGTGCGTGCTGATCATGTCGCGAATGACCTGCTCATTGACTCTATTATTGCCTTCGATATCTATCCTCTCGATTATGGTCTCACCATAAACAGGACAACCAAGGGCTGCCGTTAAAGCCAGAACAGCCAGTCCAAATTTCAGATCCAATGTCTTCTTTCCGAAAGTTGATTTCATAATATCTGATGCGTCTCCAAGACAATATTTCAATATAAGATTATCTTCTGACATCCTACCACAAACCGCACCCTAAATCAAGTGTTATTAACAAAGTTCACAATATATTACACATTTGCAAGTCGGCTAAATATACCAAATTATAACACTTACTAACAGTTATTCACAAGTTATCCACATTTTAAAAAGGTGTGGAGATCAGGTGGATAAAGGAAGGAAAACCTGTTTATTTCGCCGGACAATAAAAAAGCCCCGGGAGACCGGGGCTTTTCAAACGCTAAGCGATTCGCCTGCCGTTTATTTTCTGCGAAGCAAAAGCAAGGCCAAGGCAAGGAGTCCGAAGACAGCGGGCTCGGGGAGCGTGTGGTCGCAGACCACCACGTTCTTGATGTAGACGCCGGTGTCGCGTTCTTCATCTGGGCCGTCGTTCACAGCTTCGATGTTAAAGGACGTGACGGGCTGGCCGTCGAAATCGGTGTTGAGCACGATCTCGCCGGTGAAGCAGTTGGTCTCATAATCACCCAGAGTCACCTGAGTGACGCAGGAATTGGCTTCGTCAAGATCCATCGTGTAGGAGAAGGTCTGCCATTGGCCGAGCGTGTTGTTTCTCATAAGCTCTTCAACCCCGTCTCCTCCGGCGGGTTTGTAGCCCAAAACAACTTCCTTAGTATCG
>JAFYIM010000267.1 GCA_017538635.1 bacterium | reverse complement strand
GAAGGCCAGCAAATGGATATCTTCAACCAGAATTCGGAAGAGGAAAACTTCACTATCGGCGTGAAGAGCGAGCCGAAAGCGGAACCTTCGCCCGAGCCCGAAGAACCGAAGGTAGAAAAGAAGCCCGCTCCCAAAGCAAAGCCGAAAGCGAAAGCTCCCGCAAAAAAAGCGGCGCCCAAAAAAGCCGTGAAAAAGCCCGCCGCCAAGAAGCCAGCTCCCAAAACAAAAGCTAAAACCAAAGCCAAACCGAAAGGCAAAAAATGATGGACACCAAGACCGCGCAGGAACTTGTAAGTAAAGCCATAGAAGCCCGGGAAAAGGCCTACGCCCCCTACTCCAAATTCAGAGTGGGCGCCGCCATTCTTACAAAGGACGGGAATGTTTTCCCGGGCTGCAACGTCGAGAACGCCTCCTACGGCGCCACCATCTGCGCGGAAAGAGTTGCCGTCGCCAACATGGTCTCCTCAGGCCACACTGATCCCATAGCCATCGCCATCTGCTACAACGAAACTGAATTCGCGCTTCCCTGCGGCATCTGCCGCCAGGTCCTCTCCGAATTCGCAAATGAAAAAGAAGACCTGATCGTTCTCATGGCTAAAACCGACGGCTCCTATCAGGAGACCACTCTCTCAACCCTACTCCCCGGCGCCTTCAAGCTCTAGCGTTCGTCTGTCCACACATGGCGGTAAAGTCTCGTCATGTGGTCGGAATTACTTTCCTTGACGAAGGTGTAAAATTCCCAGCCGTAGCGTTCGTAAAAAGAAGTGTGCTCGGTGGCGAGGTAGAGCGTGTCGCAGCCCTTTGTCTGCATATCCCTGGCGATGTGGTTTAAAAGCGCGCCCGCCAGGCCCTGCTTTCTGAAAGGCTCTTCCACGAAGACGGCGCAGACGTTGGGAGCGAGATCGGGCCTCATGTGGAAGTCGTTGGGAATGACGCCGGCGCCGGCGATGATCTTTTTCGTTTCAGGATCCCTTATAACGTACCAGTAGTTGTCAATGGGCTCACGCATGCTGGCGAGGTAGGCGCTTTTAGGAATGTGCCATTTGCCACTGAACCAGGAGGCGGCTTCCTCCATTTCGCTCTCGTTTTGGGAAACAGTTTCGATAGGTCTTAACGTTTGCGGGATCTTGAAGACGCCTGTTCTCCAGCCTTCGATGAGGGTTGATTTTTGCTCTATGGCACCCAAATGAGTGAAAAGGAGGGAGAGCTTGGGATACTGCTCGTCCAGGATGCCGGCCAAAACCAAGTGTCCTCCCGGCGCCACGGCGGCCATTAGGCACTCTACGTTGCGTTCTAAGACGGCGCAGAGAATGTTGGCGATAACTATATCGTATTTTCTTTTTGGGGCGTAAAAAAAGAGGTCCTGCTGAAAAACGGAGATCTTGTCCTTGACATCGTTTTTAAGAGAGTTCTCAATGGCCGCCGCGACTGCCTGGGGCTCGTTGTCGAAGGCGTCGATCTCTTTGATGCCGAGTTTCGCTCCAGCCACGGCCAGTATGCCCGTGCCGGTGCCGGCGTCCAGAAGACTCTCGGGCTTGTTTTGGTTAGTTAATTCTTCCAGGAATTCTAAACAGGCTCTGCTGGTGCCGTGGCTGCCGGTGCCGAAGGCCATGCCGGGATCGTTCACGAGGATGACGTCGTTCGGTTCGGGAGAATATGTTTCCCAGGAAGGCACGATGACAAGATTTCTGCCTACTCTGCTGACATGGAAATTCTCTTTCCACTTCTCCGCCCAGTCTTCTTTTTTGACGATCCTTCTGTCCAAGGAAAAATCGGCGGTCAAAAGCTTCGCCGTTTCCAAAAGTTTTTCTTCGGCTTCTTTTGCTTCTTCTTCGCTTTTCAAAAAAAGGCTGAAGACAGCCTTCTCGGAATCAGTGAGCTTTTCCACGGAAAAATCGGCTTCGGGATCGTCCCAAAGCTCGGCGAGCTGCTCGCAAACTATGGGCTCTGCGCTCAAGCGTAATTCGATGAGGTCCGCCATCACTTCAAAAGGGAGGCGCCGAGTTCCGTCATTTTCTCGGCCTCTTCGAGGGTGAGCGCTTCCGCGTAGAAGCGGCAGACCGGCTCAGTGCCGGAGAACCTGAGGAGCAGCCAGGAATCGTCCTCCAACTCAAATTTGACGCCGTCGATAGTTTTGATGTTGACGACCTTGCGACCGAGGATCTCAGAGGGAGGGTTAGTCTCGAGTTTTTTCATGAAAGCGTCCTTGGCGTTCGGGTCGCATTCTTTGTCGATCCTGTGGTAGCGTAGCTTTCCGAATTCACGGTCAATATAGTCCATGGCTTCGCCGGCGTTCTTGAAACCGAGGCCTATGAGAGCCTCTGTGAAGAGGAGGCCGGAAAGCACGCCGTCTCTTTCGGGAATGTGCTTTTGATAGCCGAGGCCTCCGCTCTCTTCGGTGCCCACCAGGGCGCTGCCGTCAAGAAGGAAGGGAACGATATATTTGAAGCCCACGGGCTTTTCTTCCAGGGGAATACCATATTTTTCGCAGAAGCGGTCGATGGTCTTGGAGCAGGAGACGGTCTTGATCATCTTTCCGGACCACTTTTTGCACTTCATAAAGTAAAGCGCGAGAAGTAGAGCAATCTTGGGAGTTATGATGTATTCTCCCCTGCTGTCAACAGCCGCAAGGCGGTCGGCGTCGCCGTCCGTGACCAGGCAGACGTCGAAATTTTCTTTCACCGTTTTCGCAATGCTCGCGGCCATATTCAGCGGAACAGGCTCGGGAGCGATTCCTGGGAAAGCGGGGTTGCGTTCCGATCTGATGGTGACGACCTCATGGCCGTACTTGTTGAGAATATCCGCAATATAAGTTTTGCCCACGCCGT